>JBEKDQ010000020.1:0-16541 GCA_050014275.1 Desulfobaccales bacterium
TGATCCCCAGGTAGAGCAGGGTGAGAAGGATGGCCACCGCCTTCTGCTCGTACCAGGAGAGCACCAGGGACAGGGGCAGCTCGTTGACGCCCACCCCGAAGGCCTGGGCCAGGGCCACGGCGATCTGTACCGCCGAGTAGGCGTCATTGCACTGGCCGATATCCAGGAGTCGGGGGATGCCGCCGATGTCGCCCAGTTGTTTGTCAAAGAAGCGGAACTTGCCGCAGGCCAGAGTCAGGACCACACAATCCTCGGGTACCTTCTCCACGAACTCGGTGTAGTAATTGCGGGTGGGCTTGGCGCCGTCGCAGCCGCCCACCAGAAAGAAGTGGCGGATTTGCTGGTTTTTGACAGCCTCGATCACCTTGCCGGCCACCCCCAGCACCGTGGTCCGGGCAAAACCGCTGTTGATCATGCCGCCATCGCCGTCTTCGGGGAAACCCTGCAGGGCCAGGGCCTTGTCGATCACCGGCTTGAAGTTGCGGTCCGGGATATGCTTGATCCCTGGCCAGCCCACCAGCCCGCAAGTGAATAGGTTATCGGCATAGACCTCCGCGGGCCTTTGCAGGCAATTGGTGGTCATCAGGATGGCCCCGGGAAACCGGGCAAATTCCTTGGCCTGGTTCTGCCAGGCGGAGCCGTAGTGGCCATAGAAGTGGGGGTACTGTTTGAGTTTGGGATATCCGTGGCAGGGGAGCATCTCGCCGTGAGTGTAAACGTAAATACCCTTGCCGGCGCTCTGTTTCAAGATCTCCTCCAGGTCCAGGAGGTCGTGGCCCGAGACCAGGATGGCCTTGCCTTTCTTGTGTCCCAGGGGCACCTGAGTGGGCACCGGGTCGCCGTATCTCCCGGTATTGCCGGCATCCAGCAGCTCCATGGCCCTGAGGTTAATCTCACCGCATTTCAAGACCAGGGGAATCAAATCGGCAACGGCCAGTCCCTCGGCTGCCGTGGCCGCCAACCCCTCATGGACGAAGGCGTAAACCTTGTCGTCCTCCTGGCCCAGGATTTGGGCGTGGTCGGCGTAGGCGCAGACCCCCTTGATGCCGAACAGCAAGGTATGCTTCAAGGAGAGGACGTCCGGGTCCCCCGCCGGGTAGGATTTCAGGCCCAACGCCTCGGCCTGCTGCAGCATGGCTTCTTTATCGGCTCCCGGCGCAAAGGTGGCCGGACCCGCAGGGAAATCGACCCGGCCGCCCGCGGCCCTGACCTTGGCCTTGAGACCCTCCCGGAGTTGGACGCCCTGCTCGATGAGGGCGACCAATCTCCCGGGGTCGAAGTCCACGTTGGTCATGGTGGAAAAGGCAGCCTTGATGGTGAAGAGATTGACCTCCCGGTTGCTGATTCCGAGCTGTCGCCCCGCCACCGCCACCTGGGACAGCCCCTGTAAGGTATAGATCAACAGGTCTTGCAGGCCCGCTACTTCGGGGTTCTTACCGCAAACCCCCTGGATGGTGCAGGCCTCGCCTTTTGCCGTTTGTTCACATTGGTAACAGAACATCTGTCGCCTCCCGACTGATAATTTTTGCGGAGCTTCATGGTTGGGCTGGCTGCGCCGCGGCGCCGCCGCCCTTTCCTAGAAACATAATCTCCGCAGCGCACGGCGGCCTTGACTTAAGGCAAAGAAGGGAAAATATATTTTAATTCTGGTTCCCAAGTTAAACTTGGGAACCAGAATTTACCCTACTCCAGCATTTCCTTCAAAGCCAGGAGTTCATCCCGGATAGCCCGGAGTAGTGAATTGACCTGGTTTGCCGGCGGGGGAAAGGCGGGGGAGTTGAGAGGCAGGTTGGGCTGGGGCCGGCGGTTGAACTGGCGCCGCATGGCCGCCAGGCTCAGCTTCTCTTCCTGGCGCAGGCGTTTGATCTCCAGCACCAGTTGGATGTCGGCGGGGCGGTAAAGGCGGTGGCGGGAGCGCCGGCGGCTGGGCTTGAGGAGCTTCCCCTGCTCTTCCCAATAGCGCAACACATGGGGGGGCACCCCGGTGAAGTGACTCACTTCACCGATGGTGTAGAAGGCCTTGCGGGGGGTGTCTTCTTCCACGCGGGCTAACGCAGCTCCCCCTTAAGCTCCCGGGTCAGGGCCTCCACCAGGGCTTGATGGTGCGGATTCACCAGGTCGTCGGTCAGGGTGCGCTCCTGGTCCCGGTAAGTGAGGCGAAAGGCCAGGCTGCGCTTCCCCGGCGGCACCTGGTCTCCTGTATAGACGTCAAATAGCCGGGCCTCCTCCAACCAGGGCCGGCCATGGCGATAGAGGGCTTCGGACACCCGGGCCGCGGCCACATCCTCGGGCAGGACCAGGGCCAGATCCCGGTAGAGCGCGGGGTAACGGGGCAGAGGGGAGAAGAGCGGCGGGGTGGCGGCCTGCGCCAGGGCCTCCAGGGCCAGGTTGAAGACGAAGATGGCCCCCTCCAGGTCCAACCTTTCGCCGATTTCCGGCGCCACCTCTCCCAAACAGCCCAATTCCCGGGGGCCGGCATAAACCCTGGCGCCCCGGATGAGGTAGGGTGGCAGCGCCTCCGGGCGAAAGTTCACTTCAGGGATTTGCAGGCCCTCCAGCAGGCTCTCCACCACCCCCTTGAGGTCGAAGAAATTCACCGCCTCCCGGGAAGTCACCGCCCAGGAAAGCTCCTCCCGGGCCCCGTACATCAGCCCGGCAAGCCAGGCTTCTTCCCGGGGCAGGTTAGCCCCGGGTTGGGGCAGGAAGATCTTAGCGGCTTCAAAGAGGCGCAGATCCTGGACCTGTTTCAGGGTGTTGCGCCTCAGGCAGTCCAGCAGACCCGGGATGAGGGAGGTGCGCATCACCGCCTGCTCTTCGCTCAAGGGATTTGCCAGGACCAGGGGCGCCGCGCCGGAAGGAGCGGCCAGGGCTCCCAGGTGCTCCGACTGGAAGGCGTAGTTGATCACCTCGAAGAAGCCCAGGCCCAGGAGCAGTTGCCGGGTTTGGTTCCGGAGGCGCGCTTCCGGCCCGGGACGGCGGGTGGCCACCTGACCCCGGGGCAGGGTCACCGGGATTTCCTCGAAGCCGGCCAGACGGGCGATCTCCTCGATCAGGTCCACTTCCCGGATCAAATCGTTGCGGAAAGAGGGCACCTGGACCGCCAAATTTTCCGGGTCCAGGCACACCGCCGGCAGGTGCAGACGTTTCAGCAAAGCGGCGACGGTCTCGGTGGAGAAGTCGGTCCCCAGCACCTGGTTGGCCCGGGAGACCCGTAGTCCCAGGCGAGGATGCTGCAAGGGGGCCGGGTATTCATCCAACCGGGGGCCCACCACCCGTCCGCCCCCTACCTCAGCCATGAGCTGGGCAGCCCGCTCCAGGGCGTGGATCACCCCCTCCGGGTCAACCCCCCGCTCGAAGCGGTAGGAGGCCTCGGTGCTGAGGCCCAGCCTCTTGGCGGTGCGCCGCACGGTGGCTGGATTGAAATAGGCGCTTTCAATGAGGACCTGGCGGGTCCCCAGGGTCACTTCGGAGTCCAGTCCCCCCATAATCCCGGCCAGGGCCACCGGCCTGGCGGCGTCGCAGATGAGCAGGGTCTCCTGGTCCAATTGCCGCTCCTGGCCATCCAGGGTGGTGAACCGGTCCTCCTCCGGCCTGGAGAGGCGCACCACGATCTCCCCATTCTTTAGGCGCTGGAAATCGAAGGCGTGCAGGGGTTGGCCAAACTCCAGCAGCACGTAGTTAGTGACGTCCACCAGATTATTGATGGTCCGGATCCCTGAGACCTGCAGGCGCCGGCGCATCCAGAAGGGTGACTGCTGCACCACCAGGCCGGTCAACAGGCGGGCGGCGTAGCGGGGGCAGTGGACCGGGTCGAGAATGGTGACTTTGGGCCGGATAATTTCCGGCCCCAATAAGTCATCGAATATACCGGACGGAAAGGGATGTTCTTCCACCCTGACCTCCGGGTGGCGCAGGGGAACATCCAGCAGGGCCGCCACCTCCCGGGCCAGACCGAGGATGCTCAAACAGTCGGAACGGTTGGCGGTCACCGCCACTTCCAGGACCACCTCGGAGAGGTTTAGGACCGCGGCCAGATCCTGGCCCACCGGCAGGTCCTGGGGGAGCTCCATCAAACCCTGGTGGTCCGGAGAGAGCCCCAGTTCGTCTTCCGCCAGCAGCATCCCTTCGGAGACGATGCCCCGGAGTTTGGCGGGTTTGATCCGTTTGCCGCCGCCGATGACCGCCCCGGGCGGGGCAAAGGGATAAAGACGGCCCTGCTCCAGGTTGGGGGCGCCGCACACCACCCGGTAACTGTGGCTGCCGCTGGTCACTTCCGCCAGCCGCAGGCGATCAGCCTGGGGATGGGGCTCCGCCCTGGTTACTCTTCCCACCACTACCCCGGAAAATTCCGGGGTCACCTGTTCAATGGCCTCCACTTCCAGGCCCGCCATGGTGAGCCGGTCCGCCAGGACCTCCGGGGCCACGGTGAGCTCCACAAAATCCGCCAGCCAGTTAAGAGAAAGACGCATAATGGCATATTTTACCCGTTAAGCGGCAAAACTCAATAACTTACCGGGGAAAAACTTTATCCCGCGGGAGCTGGTCAGGCGTTTATATCCTGCCACCGCCTGGCAAAGTGGATGAAGGCAAACATGACCAGGGCGGAGAAAATACCGGCAATGGCAAAGGGCGTCCAGACCCAACTGGGGTCGTACTTGTCCCACAAGAGCCGGGTCACCTCCGCCGGAGTCTGCCCCAGCATCCCGGTCAAGGCGGCGAAGGCTCGGGAGCGGTCCGGAAGTTCATGGACCTTCAGCACCTCGGACATGTATCGCAGGGCCAAACCCGCCTTTTCTCCGGCGCGTTCATAGAGCTGCCCTCCCAGAAAAGACCCGTAGCCCCAACCGAAGGCATAGGGGATACTGGCGTAGCCCATGTACAGGGCCTTCTTGTCCGCCGGCGCAATCACCCCCAGGTACTCCCTCATCTTGGGGGAGCACATCATCTCCCCGAAAGAGAAGCAGATGATGCCGGCCAGGCAATGGTAGATGGACATGCTGGAACCGACCAGATAAATACCCAGGCTGACGAAGATAAATCCGAAAAAAATGGAGGTGAGCCGGCGCATCACCCGGTTGACGTACCAGGACAGCGGGGCGACCATGAGGATAATCAGCAGCGGGTTGAGGTTGATCACCCACTCCTGGGCTATCTGGGGGCCTCTGGAGAGATTCCGGGAGAGCATGAACGCCGGCAGGTGTCGGGCCAGGGAGTAACTGTCGACCCAGTCCACGATGAAGTTGGGCAGCATGTCCCAGAGCTGCTCGAACACCGCCCAGAATACCGAAACGATGAGAATGAAGGCGAGGAGACGTGGGTTGAGGATTTCCCGGGCCGTGTCCGCCATTACCTGCCAGACCCCGCCAGCACTGGCGGTCCCCGGATTGACTTCCTGATAAGAGAACAGCCATAGCAGGTTCAGCGAGACCAGCACGGCGCACCCATAGAAGACCATGGGCCAGGAGTATCCATAGAGAAAATGCGCCAGCGGCGGGCCCAGGAAGGCGCCGACGTTGATCACCATATAAAAAAAACCCCAGCCTACCCCGGAGGTCTTATCCGTGAGGGCCTTGACGAAGGTTCCCTGAATGGGAGGCTTGAAGACCGCGGTTCCCGCGGCCAGTAGCAGGCAGCCGGCAAAGAACGGCCAAAAGGCACGCTGGCTGGCCATCATCAGGTATCCCAGTGCCTTCAGGATAACGGCCACCACGATCTGCTTCTTGTACCCGTAATGGTCGGCGAAGCCGCCGCTGACCACCGGCAGAGAAGACTGCACCAGGGCCCACCATAGGAAGATGAAGCCCTTATCGCCCTGGCTGAAGTGGAGTCCGCCGATCTCGTCCGCCTGGGCAATGTATATGGGGATGACTACCCGCACGCCATAGTAGGCGAGCCTCTCGATCATCTCCATGATGTTGGCCACCCAAAAAGGCCAGGGCAGGCCCCTGGCCTGCCCCCAGAACGACGAGGTCTCCGGTTGGTCCCTCGGGTCCTTAGGGCCCAGCTCATCTTCGGTCTTTATGGGCATGATGGCAGGTCGGGGGCTTCTTGGCTCATGCAGGCGTCATCCCTCACCACTGCGCCGGCTGGGAAGCCTGGTCCACCAGGCTGGCCCAGGGTGCGCTTCACGCAAAAGGCGCCCTGGCACATCCAACGAAGATAATGGCACCCACCTAAATATACCCATTTTGATTATGGGGTGAATGGTAAATTGAGATAAACCTGGATTATTCCGCAAGAACGACATAACTGGCATTGTCTGATATGCTACAGAGGTGAAGCTAATCCTCTGGCTCCTTAACTTGCAGTAATATTTGCTTTTATCACTCACCTGGATGGCTACCCGGCCCTGAGGGTAAAAATTGCAGCATTTGCTAGACCCTGTTTTTGGCCGCACTTTTCCGGGTCAGATTATTATCTTTGTATTTCAGCCTGTTATCTAAATAAGCCCTGCTGGTACAAGTCTTGCCGTAATAGCAATGGTTAGGGCCTGGCCTCAGCCATTATGAGGCGGCCTGACCTTCCCGGGGGTCTTTGCCATGCTTTCCCGCCGGTATGCTGATAAGAACGGCATATTTTTCATTGGCGGTTACGTAAGGCAGTTGGGACCGGAGGTGAAGACCGCCATCCCGGAACGGGCACCCCCCGCCTGCCAAACCTGGTCAACCCTTTCTGGATGGTGCCCCCTCATGGGTATTCTCAAACGTCCGGGCCCGGGACCTGGGCGGTTGCTCTAACCTCCAACTCGTGTTCCAGATCTCGGAGTTCTGTCTGTGCCGGCTGTTGGCCAAAACGCTGTCCTATCTGCCACCTGCCTCCTGTCAGGTAGCCCAGAACGAGAAAGGAGCAACATGGAACTTTACCAAGCCATTCATAACCGTCGCAGCCACCGCCACTATCGGCCGGAGATGCCGCCCCGGGACGCCCTGGAAAGGGTAATTGACGCCGGGCTGTGGGCGCCGTCCGGCATGAACACCCAATGCTGGGATATCGCGGTGATGGCCGGCAAGCCCCGGGATGAATTGGTCGGCCTGATCAACCTCTCCATTGAGCAAATTGTCCCCATCATGCAACAAACCGGGGTGACAGAAAAGAGCCAGAAGCGGGTGGTGGCCTTTTTCAAGGATCTGGGGGGCGCCCCGGTGGTCATTGCGGTGACCGTATGGCCGTGGGGCGACGAACCCGGCGCCGCCAACATCCAAAGCGGCGCCGCTATGATGCAAAACATGCTCCTGGCGGCCCACGCCGAGGGCCTGGGGACCTGTTGGATGACCGCGGGAAGCCTGGTGGAGAAGGAAATCCTGGAGTACTTGGGTAAAACCGACCAGCAGTTGCTGGCCATCACCCCCATCGGCTACTCCGCCAAAGAGCCTCCGGTTCCTCCCCGTAAACCCCGGGAAGTGCACTGGTTGGGGTTTTAATCCGGAGTGAATTTGCGCCCTTGATGGGTAACAAGTTTGCAGCAGCTTTCTTTTCAGGAGGAGTGCATGGATTTCCAACTCACCGATGAACAGCGCATGATCAAGGAAACCGTCTATAAATGGTCGGTTAATGAGCTGGGGCCGTTGCAGGAAAAGATCGATGAGGAAGATTGGTTCCCATCCGATTTTTTTAAAAAATGCGCCGAGATCGGTATCCTGGGCATCACCATCGATGAGAAATACGGGGGCTTGGGCGGCGATGTCCTGATGCAGACCCTGGCCATCGAAGAGATGAGCCGCATCTGCCCGGCGCTGGCCATGACCTATGGGGCGCATTCCAACCTTTGCGCCCACAATATCCACCGCAACGCCAGCGAAGCCCTCAAAGAGAAGTATCTGCCGCCAATGGTCAGAGGCGAAAAAATCGGCGCCATGGCGCTCACCGAGCCCAACGCAGGCTCCGATGCCATGAGCATGCGCACCCGCGCTAGCCGCCAGGGTGGCCAATACCTTCTGAAGGGTACCAAGACCTTCATCACCAACGGGCCGGTGGCCGACACCCTGCTGGTCTATGCCAAAACCGCGCCGGAGCAAGGCGCCAAAGGCATCAGCGCCTTCATCGTCGAAAAGGACTTTCCTGGGTTTTCCGTGTCCCGCAAGCTGAAAAAATGCGGCATGCGCGGTTCACCCACGGCTGAGCTGATTTTCGAGGACTGCGAAGTGCCGGCTGAAAACCTGGTGGGGCAGGAAGATATGGGCGTCCACGTCATGACCAGCGGCCTGGACGTGGAGCGCATCGTGCTGGCTGGCGGCTCCATCGGCATGGCGCAACAGGCCCTGGAATATTCCATCCGCTACTCGGTGGAGCGGGAGCAGTTCGGCCAAGCCATCGCCAATTTTCAGATGATTCAGCAGAAACTGGCCGACATGTACGCCCGCACCGAGGCCGCCCGGCTGCTGGTTTACCGCGCCGCCGATCTGGCCCAGAAATCGCCCCGGGGGGGCAAGGGCACCGAACTGAACCGGTTGGCCGCCGCGGCCATCCTCCTGGCGGCGGAAACCGCCACCTGGGTGTGCGACCAGGCCATCCAGATTCACGGCGGCTACGGCTACTGCCTGGAGTTTCCGGTGCAAAAGCTGTGGCGCGACGCCAAACTCTATGAAATCGGGGCGGGCACCAGCGAGGTCCGGCGCCTGATCATTGCCCGGGAACTGACCCGGGAGGCCTTTGCCCGGAAGGCGCAGCGCTAGTGTAATGTTTGATAATAAGGAAAACATAATATCAGGACTGGAAGCTGGATTTGGCATAGTTAAGTCCCCCTTTGAAGAAAGGCGATTTAGGGTACTGCGGTGTTGACTGTCGAATATAAAATCAACCTGAGGTCTCCGGCCGTCGGTGAACTATTTATTGCCCGGGGCCGGGTCATCAGGCCGGGGAAGAGTCTCAGCGTCTGCACGGCTGAGGTCATGGCGTACCATCAGGGCAAGGGCAAGGCGGTAGCCACCATGCTGGCGACCATCATGGCCCTCCCCAATCAAGAAGGTCTGACCGGATAGTGTCAGCCATAAATTGTAGGGCAATCATCTCTTAGCAGGTCCTGCCCAAATCTGTTTTAAAGTCCCCTTTTGCCAGGGGGCTAAGATACCGGCCTTTATTGGGGCTTTTTCCTTGAGAGAAAACCGCGTTCGCGTTATTGATAAAGCGTTCACCTTCAGGTAGGAGACCCATTATCGACGGAGAAATTATGAGTGAACCGTTAATTCTGGAGGAAAGGCAAGACCGGGTGGTCGTGCTCACTCTAAACCGCCCCGAGGTGATGAATTCCTTCAATTTCCCGATGCTGTTGACCCTGAAAGAAAGGGTGGAGGCGGTGCATTTTGATCCGGAAGTACGTGTAGTGATCATTGTGGGAGCGGGCCCCAAGGCCTTCTGCGCCGGCGCCGATCTGAAGGAACGTGCTTCCATGAGCGAGATGCAGGTGCGGGAGTTCATCTTTACGATTCGCAATCTCTTTACTTTTATTGAATACCTGAACAAACCCGTGATCGCCGCGGTCAACGGCATCGCCCTGGGGGGCGGCACCGAGTTGGCCCTGGCCTGCGATATCCGGATTGCCTCATCCATAGCCACCCTGGGACTGACCGAAACCAGGCTGGCCATCATCCCCGGGGCGGGCGGCACCCAGCGTCTGCCGCGTCTGATCGGCCGCGGCCAGGCAAAGGAACTCATCTTTACCGGGCGCCGGGTGGAGGCCCAGGAGGCCTTGCAGATCGGGCTGGTTAATAAAGTCTGCCCACCGGAAACATTGCTGGACGAGTGCCGCGCCATGGCCCAGATGATCTGCGAAGCCGGTCCCATTGCCGTGCAGCAGGCCAAATATGCCATCAATTATGGTCTGGAGGCCGATTTACATACGGGCCTGGCCATTGAATCCAATGCCTACTGGGTGACCATTCCCACCGAAGACCGCCTGGAAGGTCTGGCCGCCTTTGGCGAAAAGCGCAAGCCGGTGTATAAGGGTAAATGAGAGATTTAATTAGTCAAGCTTCGCATCAAGTATTAATGGGAGCGGAAAAGAGATTAAATTCCCTCCTCACCCTTGTGCGCTCGCCCTTAACTTTGAACTTTGAGCCTTGAACTAAACTCCATCACACCTGCACGAAATTGAACACGGCAAGGGAGCAAAATGTCGGATTTTGCGGGGCAAAATCGAGCCCATTGGGAAAATGAAGAACAGAAGCTGGATGAGCTCGTCCAGCAGGCCGTCTGGCCCGGGGGCGAAAAAGCGGTCCAGCGCCTCGCCAAGCAAGGCAAACAGCCGGTCCGGGATCTGATCGGCAAACTCATCGATCCGGGGACGGAATTTTTTGAATTCAGCCGGATAGCCGGGTTTGGCATGAATTACCCCGAGGTCCTGGATGTGCCTTGCGGCGGGCTGGTGACCGGTTTGGGCAAGATTCACGGCAACTGGACCATGATCTTTGCCAATGACAGCCGGGTGAAGGCCGGCACCTATTTCCCCATCACGCTCAAGAAACACATGCGGGCCCAGGCCATTGCCGAACGCTGCGGTTTAAACTGCGTCTACATTGCCGATTCCGGGGGGGCCTATCTGCCCATGCAGGCCGAGGTATTCCCGGATGACCAGCAATTCGGCTCCATGTTCTACAACATGGCGCGCATGAGCGCCATGGGTCTGAAGCAGATCACCCTGAGCACCGGAGGAAACACCGCGGGCGGCGCTTACCTGGTCTTCATGGCCTGCCAGTCGGTGATGATCGATAAGATGTCGTACTCCTTTCTCGGGGGGCCCCCGCTCGTCAAAGCGGCCACGGGGGAAGTAATTTCCGCGGAAGATTTAGGCGGGGCCCGGGTGCATACGCAACTCTCCGGGGGCGCCGACCATTTGTGCCAGAACCAGGAGGAGGCCATTGACCAGGTTCGAGAAATTCTCTCCCTGGAGCCGCCGCAAAAGCTATATATCCAGCGCTACCAGGAAGCGCCGCCCAGGGTGCCGGCGGAGGCCATCTACGAATTGCTGGCGGCCAATGTCCATCACGGCATCAATGTGCGCGCCTTCATCGAGGCCATTGCCGATGACAGCCATTTTGCCGAATACAAAAGGCATTACGCCCCCGGACTCGGAGACAACATCGTCACGGGGAAGATGCGCCTCAAGGGCATCCCGGTGGGAATCGTCGCCTCCAACGGCATCGGCATCATTTTTACGCAAGCAGCCCAAAAGGCTACGGAATGGATCATCCGCTGCTGCCAGGACAAGACTCCGCTGCTATTTATCCAGGCCTCGCCGGGCTACATGGTGGGCTCGGATTCCGAGCATATGGGCATCGGCAAATATGGGGCGGATATGGTGCGGGCGGTGTCCTGCGCCCAGGTGCCGCGGGTGCAGTTGGTGATCGGCCCCGACAACGGCGCGGCCAATTACGGCATGTGCGGCCGGGGGTATCGCCCCCATTTTCTCTTTTCCACCATGCGGGCGCGCACCTCGGTCATGAGCGGCCGTTCCGCCGGGGAAGTGCTCATGTCCATCGAGGAGCGTAAACGCGGCAAACCCATGAGCGACGAGGAGAAGGCGGCCTTCCGCCAGCAAATGACCGACAAGTATGACGGCGAGGCGCATCCCTTCTATTGCGGCGCCCGGCTCCTCAATGACCGGGTGCTGAAATTCCGGGAAATCCGCGACTGGCTATCCATGGCTTTCGGAGTTAGCCTGCTGCGGCCCATCGGTGAGCCGTCCTTTGGGAATCAGCGGTTTTAAATGAGGATTTGACATGGAGTTGATGGCATACCCTAAAAAAGTAGTTCTGGGCGATATCACGGTAAGGGACGGCTTTCAGCACGAAGAGAAGTTCATCCCCACCGACGCCAAGCTTTGGGTGGCGGAGCAACTGCTGCTGGCCGGTTTCAAGCGCATTGAGGTCACCAACTTCGGCAGTCCCAAAGGGATGCCGCAATTTAAGGACGCCGATGAGTTGATGAAGCGGCTCCGGGGCAGCAAAAAGGTGGGCTCCCTCCTGAAAGACGTGGAACTCACCGCCATCACCATCCGGGAGCGGGCGGTGGAGCGCGCCATTCAGGCCCGCCGGGAGGGCTACGGTCCCGACCGCGTCCTTTTCATGGTGTCCACCAGCGAGTCGCATCATAAAATCAATTCCGGCCTGTCCCTGGCCGACTACTGGAAGATGTGCGAGCAGTATATCCTTCTGGCCCATGAGGCCGGCATGAAAGTCTGCGGCACGGTCAGCACCATCTGGGGTTGCCCCATCGAGGGACCCACGGAGCTGAAGAAAGCGGTAGAATTCACTCAGCATTGGCTGGACATCGGGGCGGATGACATCGAACACGCCGATCATGACGGTTCGGCGCCGCCCCATAAGGTCTATGAATATTTCTCCATGATCCTGGAGGCCATTCCGGACCCCACCAGGCACCTTGCCCATTTTCATGTGACCCGGGGCTGGGGGCTGGCCAATGTCCTGGCGGCCCTGAATGCCGGGATTACTCATTTCGAATCCACCCTGGGCGGCATCGGCGGACAGCCGGCCAACTTTGTGGATGGGGCGCCGGTGGCCGGCACCGGGGAATACTATTATCAGGACCCGAGCATCACTGGCCTGGTTGCTACCGAAGACCTGGTCGTTATGTTGGATGAAATGGGGATCGACGTCGGCGTAGACGTGGATAAGGTACTCACCCTCGGCCGCATGGCGGAGCGGATTGTCGGCCGGCGGCTGCGCTCGGAATGCGTCCACTCCGGCAGAATTCCCAAGACGCTTACCGGACGCCGCTAACCGGCGAACCTGGCCCCGCCGGGCACCGAAGGAGGCCTTGATCTACGAGATGGCCTGTCTTTTCGAATCCAGTCGAAAGGCGGAAGCACGGAGGAGTTCACGGCTCTTGAGGCAGTGGCAGAATTCCGCGGCAACATAACCATTGAATAACCCGCCAGGCAAGGAGCTACCGGGATGAGCGACGTAAAATCTTATCAGGATTTTTTGAAAAACAAATTCGATATTGGACAGCTTTTTGACAAGCCGGAACCGCTGGCAGGCGTCAGGGTCCTTGAGGTCTGCTACGTGGTGCTCGGGCCGGCGGCCTGTGATTACCTGGCGGAATTCGGCGCCGAGGTGATCAAGTTCGAGGGGCAGAAGGGGGATCAGATGCGTTTTGTGACACCCTATGCCTATTTCTGGAAAAACCTGTCGCCTGGCCTGGAGATAGAAAACCACAACAAGTACTGGGTCGGCATGCACTTGGGGCATCCCCAGGGCAAGGAACTCTTCCTGGAACTGGTGAAAAAGTCCGACGTGGTGGCGGACAACCTCACCCCCGGCCGCATGGCGGAGTGGGGGTTGAGTTATAGAGAACTCAAAGAAGTGAACCCCCATATCATCCAGCTACACGTTTCCGGCTATGGCAGTTGGGGGCCCTGGACGGGCCGGACTTCCTATGACGCTGTGGCCCAGAGCATGGGCGCCCTGTCGCCCATCACCGGGTTCGAAGACCGGGGGCCCATCAAATCGGGCGTCTGGATCGCCGACTGGATCACCGGGCTGATGTGCTCGGTAGCCATCATGGCGGCCCTGAATTACCGGGAAAGAACCGGGGAAGGCCAGTTCATCGACTACATGCAGGTGGAAAACGTCATCCGCTGGCTCGATTGGACCTGGCTGCACACCTATAAAACCGGCGAGGACCGGAAGCGCTCCGGCAACCGGGACCTGGCCATCTGCCCCTCCGACCTGTTCGAATGCCAGGACGGCTGGGCGGCGATGGCGGCCTTCAGCAAGCCCGAATTCAAGGGCCTATGCGAAGCCATGGGCCAGTTGGACCTCTACGACAAGTTTGCCGATCCCACCAAACGGCTGCAAGAAGCGAAAACGGTGCTCGACCTCGTCGCCCAGTGGGCCAAGACCAAGACGGTGGCGGAGGTGGAGGCAATGGGGGACAAATACGGCTTCGCCGCCTCCCGGGTATTGAACGCCAAGGAAGCCTATCATAGCCCGCACTACCTGCAGCGCGGCGCCATCCAGGAATACGACGATCACCTTTATGGCACGATGAGGCAGGAGTGCTATCCCCCGAGAATGAGCGAGACCCCCAGCCGAGTGAAATGGAGCAGCCGTCCGGTGGGGTTCGATAATCGCTACGTCTTCCAGAAGATTCTGGGCCTGCCCCTGGAGGAGATCAAGCGCCTGGAATTCGAGAAGGTCATCTTTCAGTGGAATCTGGCTGTCCCCTCGCAGTGTCCGCCTCCGGACTGGGATGGCAAAAGTGGTTTGAAGCTGCCGTAGCTTTGGGCTTCCGTAAACTTTCTGGGAGGAAACAGCATGGATGACAAAAAGATTGTCGGTTTGGCGGTCAACCAGGAATTTGCCAGGTGGGCCTACCGGGAAACTTACCCCCCGGATGCCTACAAAAAGCCGGAAGCCCTGGATGATATGTTGGTGATCGACGCCAGTTGTGGCAACTTTGCGGGACTCTTTGCTTCTTCAATCCTGGCGGAGATGGGCGCCGAGGTGATCCGTATCGAGCCCCCCGGAGGAGATCTGGCCAGGAAGATGTCCCTTACGGCATGATGATCGGGGATTCAGGCCTGGCTTATATCGTCGAGGCCCGCAACAAGTTCTATATCACCCTGGACCTGACCAAGGCAGAGGGCCAGAAGCTGTTTGCCAGGTTGGCCGGCAAGGCCACGGTGGTCATCGAGACCTTCAAACCGGGCTACCTGGACGGCCTGGATATCGGTTACCGGCAACTGAGCGAGGCCAACCCCGGTCTGATTTACTGCGCCATCAGCAGCTACGGGCATTACGGGGCGGATGCCGAGAAACATGCCAACCAGCCGGGCTATGACATCTTGGATCAGGCCCGGGGCGTTATCATGTCCATCACCGGGGAACCGGACCTCGATCCGGAAATCCCCCAAACTTATAAACGGCCTTTGAAGCATGGCAACTGGATGGGTTGTTATGCCGGCGGCGCCTGGTCGGCCTTGGGCATCCTGATAGCGATGTTCTATCGCAGAAAGACCGGCAAAGGGCAAATGATCGACAGTTCCCCGCCGGAAGGGTTGCTGGCCATCTCCAATTACGCCCTGCAATATTTCCACATGTCCGGGGAGCAGATGCCCCGGGCCGGCAATTACGACTATGCCGTCTTTCCTTACACTTACGTGAAGTGCAAGGACGGCTACACCTTCATTTCCGGCTTCACGGATCCTAACTTTACGGCCTTGTGCGAGATCCTGAACCGGCCTGATCTGCGGGAGCAGTTCCCCACGATCAAGGAGCGCCTCACCCCCAAGAATCAGCCGACGATTCAGCACGAAATTGAAAAATTCACCGTGAATTACACTGCCGATGAAATCCAGGACATGATTTACAAGTACAGCAAGCGGGATGATAAGAAGGGCACAGTGGTTTCGGGCCGGCTGGAAAATCCGCGGGATGTGCTAACCAGGGATCACTGGCAGGAGCGGCGCACCTTCCTCAAATGGGATGACCCCAATTACGGCGAGCTCCTGATCCAGAATTCCGCCTTCAAGGCCATGACGCGGACCCCCGGCCGGATAAAATGGGTCTGCCGGCCCATCGGTGCCGACAATGAGTTTATCTATCACCGCTATCTCGGCGTGGGACCTGGGAAGTTGAAGGAGCTGCAACAGGCCGGGGTAATATGATGGGCCTGTAGACGCCGTCTCTGGTGCTACTGGTGGGCGGCAGGTATGGCAGCATCTTGGCCGACAGCCGGCATGTCCGGCTAGGTTTTTGCTTTGAGGCATATAGGGTGGGCACTGCCCACCAAAACCAGAGATCTTTTTGAGCTTAGGCATATCCATTGGCTAATCAATTCATGGAATTTACAAGTTATTTCCCGCTCCCCCTTGGGGGAAGCAGGCAGGGTGAGGGCAGTAGTGTCCGGCAAGGTTTTTGCACTATGCAAGAAACCGCGGCGATAACAAATATAGCCGCAGGCTTTTTCTCTGAAAAAAACGTTACTCTGCACCGAGGTGAACAGCTGTTCGTCTGCTGGATAAAGCTTGCATTATGCCATAACCAGGTTCCCTAAAACTCCCTCTCCCCTGAGAGGGGAGAGGGCTGGGGTGAGGGGTGGCTCATGTCCAAGCGGAGCGCCAGGGCCTTGCGAAAATGCATGACTGATGCCGAAAGGCTGCTGTGGCGTCATTTGCGGAATCGAGAGCTGGACGGCTGGAAATTCCGGCGGCAATATCCTGTTGGTTCCTTTATTGTCGATTTTATCTGCGTAGAGAAAAACCTTGTCATTGAAGTTGATGGAGGGCCACATGGCGAAAATGTAGAACAAGATATTCAGCGTTCGGCATACTTAAATAGGATGGGTTACCGGGTCTTTCGATTTTGGAATAATCAGGTCATGCAGGAAACAGAGGGTGTTCTGGAAGCGATTTTGGCGATTTTAGCGAACACCGACCAGAATTCCCCCTCACCCCAACCCTTGTATCTTAGTTTAAGATACGCTTGATTGTGAATGGTAGTCAAAGTTAATGTTGACAAGAGACATGGTGGTTTCCTGGGCTAGGCCTGGGGCAGGCCCATGGGCCTGCCCCAGGCGCCCAA
>JBEKDQ010000021.1:0-16477 GCA_050014275.1 Desulfobaccales bacterium
TTTATCCATTAAGGCTGCATGAGCATATAAATTGATTAGATAGATGGGGCATCTTCAGACGATTTGAGTTGACTTCCGCCTACCTGAAAAATTTCTCTGGTTCTTTCCACGGCCTTACCCTGTCTCCGATTCATTTAAACCGAGATTATGCGGCAACCTAGGCCACCGAATTCCAAAAACGGTTTTTGGGACCTCTTGCCCGGAAAAAATCCCCAAAGTTTCTCGCCTTGAAGCCGAACGCTCTCGGCGGGGGCATCATAGCACAACTTTAGCAAAAAGGTAAAGGCGCCGCCGCCTGGGTTTCTCGGCCCCAGCGGGGGAACATCCGGCACCGCCCCTTGCCTGGCAGTCTCGGCTCTGAACCTATGGCATCCGCCAATGGTCGGCCGCCGGTCCCTCGCGGCGGTCCGAAGGATTTTCGGCCAAGGAAGGCAAACCCAGGGATCAAGGGTGGTCCCCCCCTGTCTAATATGATCCGTCCGGGAATTGTTCCCAAAATACCTTTCCCGGACTTTAATCAGGGGAAAATAGGAACAGGCCCCGCTGGTATGGGGCTAACCCCAAATTTTTTTCTCTGAAATTTCTCCCCGATCGCCTGGGCACCTGTGCCTGTAAGAATACCACCTACAAATACTTCACGCATTTTCTGAGAGGCGAAAAAGGGAGTGGGCAAGGGGTTTTTGGCGAGGGTCTGGGAGATGCCCCCCAGAGATAGGCCCTGGCCTTGAAATTTCACATTCGGCGAAGGTTGTGCTATCATGCTGCCCACAAGACAAATTGGCTACAAAAAAATAATCCCAGGGAATGATTCCTCCCCTCCCGTAACAGGAAGAAAAGGACTTTGTCCGGATGACAGCCTTTAAGATCTATGTGGTCCTGCTGCTGGCATTATGTTGCGTCAGTGGTTCGGTTGCGGAAACCGCCCCCCAAACCGCGGTCACCATCGCCGCGGTGGGGGATATCATGATGGGAACGGATTTTCCCTGTAATAATCTCCCTCCGGATGATGGCCGGGCGCTGCTAAGTGAAGTGAAGGGAACCTTGCAGCAGGCGGATATTGCCTTCGGCAACTTAGAGGGGCCCCTGTGCGACGGAGGAGTTTGCGCCAAAGACACTGACAGCCCCAACGTCTATGCCTTCCGTACCCCTATTCGATTTGTGTCCAACCTGGCGGCTGCCGGGTTCAAGGTGCTCTCTCTGGCCAATAACCATGCCCAGGATTTTGGTGACTTCGGGTGCCGCGCCACGAAGCGCGCCCTGACCGGCGCAGGGTTAAAATTTTCCAGCAAGGACGGAGAGGTGGCGGAGATGGAGATCCGGGGTCTCAAGGTGGGCCTGGTGGCCCTAGCCTTCGGGCCGGCGCCCCGCTCCATCGTTCACCCTGGGGAGGCTTTGGCTGAGATTGAGTCGCTGGCTAAAAAGTATGACATGCTGTTAGTGTCAATCCATTGGGGCCGGGAGGGGAGAAGCGCCCAGCATGTGGAGGATGCCTCGGAATACTTTTTGGGGGAGCCTCGTGGAAACCCGGTAAAATTTGCCCATGCGGCCATAGATAAAGGCGCGGCCCTGGTAATCGGTCATGGCCCCCACGTAGCCAGGGCCATGGAGATTTATCGGAATAGACTGATCGTTTACAGCCTGGGGAACTTTTGCACTTACAAAGGCATAAGCCTAATTGATGAAAGTGGTTATGCCCCGCTGTTGGTCGTGGAACTGGCGAAAAACGGCGAGTTTTTGCAAGGCAGGATCAATTCGTTCCAACAGTCTCCCCCCGGTGGACCCCAGCCAGACGAAAACGCCAAGGCCTTTAACTTAGTCAAGAACCTTTCCTTGGAGGATTTTCCAGAGAGCTGTCCGCTGTTCACCCCGTGTGGGGAATTGCAGCCTCTTCATAAGAAAGCAGCAGAGGGAAATGGGAAAAATCCATAGGATAATGTGCTTTTATTTAGGCGTCATAGGGTGCCATCTAGCTGCTATGATCCGACACTTATAACAGAGCCAAAAAAGCTCCTATATCAAGAATATATGTGCTCTTTGGTGGACGGCCCCGCCGCTTTCTCGGTCTTTTATTGGCTTCCTCTTGTCCCCACGCTTATGGGGGTGAAGTTTGCACGGTTATCGCGCCGAGGGCGCAGTCGCATCCCCAGCGTCAACGGCCCTGGGTGATAGGTTCGTCTCCTTTGGCCAGCCACGGCCAGGACCGGCCGCGGGCTCAGAAGGGAAGCGGCAGGGCCGCGGCCATCCGGGCGGTCAGGGTGAACAGGGGCGCGGGCCAGAGGCCTAGAAAAATAATGGCCGCCAGGATGACGGCGCCGGCCAGACGGCCAGACGGGTCAACCCCGGGAACGGTGAGGCCGGGAGCGGCCGGCCGCATATACATGGCGATCACCACTTTCATATAATAATAGATGGCGATGATGACGGTCAGGATGCCGATAACCGCCAGGACCACGTAGTCGGAGTGCAGCACCGCCCGGAACAGGGCGAATTTCCCCATGAAGCCGGCGCTGGGGGGAAGCCCGGCCAGGGAGATGAGGCAAACGGCCAGGATGGCGGCCCTATAAGGCTGGGAATAGCCCAGACCCTGATAGTCTTCCAACTTATCCAGGTCGGGGCCGGCCTGAGCCTTCGATACGCTGCCGATGAGGCCGAAGGCCCCCAGGTCCATAACCGCATAGACAACCAGGTAAAACATCAGGGCCGGCAGGCCTCCCTGTTTGACCGTCACCAGGGTCATGGTGAGATAGCCCATCTGGCCGATGGAGGAGTAGGCCAAGAGGCGCTTGACCCGGGTCTGGTAGAGGGCGGTCAGGTTCCCCACCACCATGGTGAGGACCGCCAGGACCCAGAGCCCCGGCAGGCAGTAGTCCCAAAGCGGTTGGGCCGTCAGCCAGGAAAAGCGCAGCAGCGCGGCGAACAGGGCCACCTTGGAGCCGGTGGCCAAAAAGGCGGTGACCGGCGCCGGGGCCCCCTGGTAGACATCCGGAGTCCATAGGTGGAAAGGCACCAGGGAGGTCTTGAAGCCGATGCCCACCAGGATCAGGATCAGGGCCAAAAGCATCACCGGCAAGTGCTCCGGATAGGCCAGGGCGGCGGCCAGGGAGCCGGCCACCTGGAGGGTGCCGCTCATGGCATAGAGCAGGGCGATGCCGAAGGTGAGGAAGGCCGAAGCCACCGCGCCCATGATGAAGTACTTCAGGCCGGCTTCAGAGGAGGCCGCCTCGCCCTTGCGCACCGCGGTCAACACATAGAGGGCCAGGGAGAGGAGTTCCAGTCCCAGGAAAAAGATGATCCAGTTCAAGGCCCCGGCCACCAGGACCATCCCCAGGGCCGCAAAGAGGAGCAGGCCGTAGAGTTCATCTCCGGCAAAGCCCCGGATCCCCGCGTATTGGCGCAGGAACAAGGCGGTGAGCACGGTGATCACCATGAACAGCACGGTAAAAAACCGGGCATAGCCGCCCAGGTCCAACATGCCTCCGGAGGTGGCCCCGCCCGGGGTCAGCGCCACGGCCGCCGCCCCGGCAGCTCCGGCGCTGAGCAAGGTCAGGGCAAAGAGCAACCAGGAGGGCTGACGCCGCCAGAAGGCCCCGGCGCAGAAGACCAGAGAGCCGCCGCCGGCCAGGATGAGAACCGGGATCAAGCCGAGCCAATCAGTGGGCATGTAATTTCGTTTCCGTTTTTCGGAAAATAACCATCTTGTCTGGGGCGGGCCTTTCCCGCCGTAGTGGCGGCCAAGGGCCGCCCTCTGGTCCAAGATCGCCCTAAAAGCCAGCCGCCCCGGCCACCTGGGTAGCGTGTTGCTGCACCATAGTTTGCACCGAAGGTTCCAGCAGGTGAAGCAGCGGCCCGGGGTGCAGACCGATGAAGAGCACTGCCAGGGCCAGGCTCCCCAGGATGACGATCTCCCGTAAGTTCACGTCCCAGAGGATGTGTTCGGCCCGGGGTTCGCCGAAGAGGGCATCCTGGACCATCCTCAAGATGTAAATCACCCCAAAGACCGATCCCATAAAACCTAAAATGCCGATCACCGGTCTGGCCTTAAAGGCGCCCACCAGGATCAGGGTCTCCCCGACGAAATTATTGAGGCCCGGCAGACCCAGGGAAGACAGGGCAAACAGCAGGAAAAAGGCGCTAAATATCGGCATCTTACCCCAGAGGCCTCCCAAGACGGCAAAGTCCCTGGAGTGAATCCTCTCATCCAGCATGCCCACCATGATGAACAGGGCTGATGTGGAGAGGCCGTGGTTGACCATTTGCAGCAGGGAGCCGCTCAGGGTGAGGGAGTTCCAGACGACCAGGCCGATGACCATCAGGGCCATGTGGGAGATGCTGGAATAGGCCACCAGCCGTTTGAGGTCGGTTTGGGCCAGGGCAATCCAGGCGGCATAGAACAGCCCGCCCACTCCCAGGAATAGCAGCAGCGGCCCAAAGAGCCGGGTGGCGTTGGGAAAGAGCGGCATGGCGAAACGAAACAGGGCATAGAGGCCGGTCTTCAGCAGGAGTCCCGCCAGGTCCACGCTGCCGGCGGTGGGGGCCTCGGTATGGGTGTCCGGCAGCCAGGTGTGCACCGGAATCAGGGGAATTTTGATGCCGAAGGCCAATAAGAAGGCGAGGAACAACAGGATTTCGGTGGTGCGCCCCAGGGGCCGGTGCTGCAACAACTGGGACACCGAAAAGGTGTAGACCCCGGTCTGCTGCCCATGGATGACAAAAAGGGCGATGAGGGCGATGAGCATTAACAGGCTGCCGGTCAGGGTGTAGAGAAGGAACTTGATGGCCGCGCGCACCCGGTTTTGGTGGCCCCAGATACCCACCATGAAAAACATGGGGATGATCTGGATTTCCCAAAAGAGATAAAAGAGCAGCAGATCGTTGGCCAAAAAGAGTCCGACCAGAGTCCCTTCCAAAAATAGGATGAAGAAAAAGAAAGACCCTACTTTGGCCTCGATGGCCTCCCAGGAGATGAGTACACAAAAAACATTGATGAAGGCGGTAAGCGCCACCAGGGTCAGGCTGATGCCGTCCAATCCCAGGCTGTAGTGGGCCCCCAGCCAGTCGATCCAGGGATAGTCCTCCACCAACAGCCAAGTCCCGAGGGGGCCGGAGTGAGGTGTCAGGTCCCCAAAAAACAGGGAAGCCACCAGGCCTAATTCCACCAGGGTCACACCCAGGCTGAGCCAGCGAACCAGGCGGGGGTTGCGGAAGGCTGCCAGGACGGCAAAGCTTCCCAGAATCGGCCAGAAGATGATGAGGGAAAGGATAGGAAAGTTAGTAGACATGCTCAGGCCTCCGTTACCGCAGGTGCCAGATCGTCAACGCCAGGGCGCCGAAGAGAATGGTGAGTCCCAGGAACAACATCTTCAGGTAAGTGGAAAGCCGCCCGCTGGTCCAGCGCCCCATGTAGCGGGACAGGGTTTCCAGGCCGCCGGCGGCCCGCACCACCCCGTTGTCCAGGAAGACTTCGTCAATCTTGAGCCAGAGGAAGGCGGCCATGGCGCGGTAAGGGCGAAAGAGGGCCCGGGCGCCGCCGACGATGACTTGCTGATCGTAACGGTCATCCACCTGGTGCCAGAGAAAAAGGGCCGCCGCTTGATAGGATTGGACGAAGATCCGTCCGTAGAGCCGGTCCAGATAAAATCCGTAGAATAACAGCCCCCAGAAGCCGGTGATGGCCGGTTCCAGGGCCGGCCGGCGTCGATACAGGAAATAGGCCAGGGTCAGGGAGATAACCACAATCGAGGCGCTGATAATTCCCATGGCCCATTCCGTCCCCAGGGAAGCGCCCAGATCCGGCCGGGCCCCGGGGACGATAGCCAGATAGTGCCCCAGAAAATCCTTGCCATAGCCCCCCGGCAGGTTTAACAGGCCGTCGCCCAGGGCGCACACCGCCAGGGGCCACAGGATCCAGGCCATGAAGCCGGGAGTGGGATGGATTTTTTCGGCCCGGCGGCCGTCCGGCCGATCCGGAAAGGCCACGAAGAAGACCCGGAAGGTATACAGCGGCGTCAGAAAGGCCGCCGCCAGGCCTAGCAGCCAGAAGATCTTATACGCGCCCCCGGGATGGATAAAGGTGGCCAATAAGATGCGGTCCTTGCTGAAGAAGCCGCCCAGCAGCGGGAAGGCGCTCAGGGAGATGGCGCCGATCAGAAAGAGCCAGTAAACCATAGGCAGGTGGCGGCGTAGGTTGCCCATGCGGAAGATGTTGTGCTCCTCGGCCAGGGCCTGGATGACGATGCCGGCGGTCAAAAAGAGCAGGGCTTTGAAGAAGGCGTGGGACACCAGGTGGAAAAGCCCGCCCACAATGTCGCCGGCGCCCACCGCCAGAAACATGTAGCCCACCTGGCTGATGGTGGAGTAGGCCAACATCTTCTTGATGTCCCATTGGGCCAGGGCCGCAAAAGAGGCGTAAAGCGCGGTGATGGAGCCGACCCCGGCAATGACCAGCATGGCCAGGGGAGAGAGCAGGATTATCGGGAAGAGCCGCATGAGCAAGTAAGCGCCGGCGGTGACCATGGTGGCCGCATGAATCAGGGCGGAGACCGGAGTGGGGCCGGCCATGGCGTCCGGCAGCCATACCGTCAGGGGTAGTTGCGCCGATTTGCCCAGGGCCGCCCCAAGAAGCAGCAGGGCCAGGACGGTTGCCAGGGTGGGGCTCAGCTCCCGGGCGTGGCCGATGATATGGGTGAGGGAAAGATTGCCGAAATGGACAAAGAAGAGAGCCAGGGCGACGCTGAAGGCGATGTCGCCGACGCGGGTGCAGATAAAGGCCTTGCGGCCGGCGTTGGCGTTGGCTACCTCCCGGTACCAGAAACCGATCAAGGCATAGGAACAGAAGCCCACCATCTCCCAGCCCAGGTAGACGAAGACCAGATTATCCGCCATGGTGATTACCAGCATGGCGAAGGCAAAAAGGTTCAAATAGCAGAAAAAGCGGACGTAATCGGGGTCGTCTCGCATGAAGGCCACGGAGTAGAGGTGGATGATGGCGGCCACAAAGGTGACCATCAGCGCCATCACCGCGGCCAGGGGGTCATAGTGGACATTCATGGCCGCGGAGAATTCCCCCACCCTGAACCACTGCAGGAAGATGAGGTCATGGGCCCGCCCCCCGGCCAGGATCAGGGCGCAGGCCGCAGCCACCATGGCTCCCAGGACCGCGGCGCAGGCCACCCCCTCCACCGCCTGCCGGGGCAGGCGACGCCCCAAGAGGGCGTTGATTAGGGCGCCGCCCAGGGGCAAAAGCAGGAGGAGTAGCAGGATGGTCTTCACGTCAACCCTTCATAATATTGTAGCGGTCCGCATCCAGGCTTCCGGTGCGCCGCTGGCAATAGACGATAAGGGCCAGGCCCACCGCCACTTCGGCCGCGGCCACGCACATGATGAAGATCACCAGGGCCTGGCCGTCCAACTGCTGCCAGCGCAGGGAAGCGGCCACCAGGGCCAGGCCGGCGGCGTTCAGCATCACTTCCACCCCGATGAGGATCATTAGCAGCGAGCGCCGGGCCGCGGTGCAGGCGGCGCCCAAGAAGAACAAGGCTCCGGCCAGGACCAGGGCGTGGCTGTAAGGGACTATGCTGTTCATGAGATGGCCTTAATAGTAATTCCCTTGCTGTGCGGCCAGGGACGGCCGCCCCACCAGGTTGCACTTTGGTGGGGCGGGCCTCCGTGCCCGGCGCTTCAATTCACCGCCATTAACCCTGATAGTACACCTGCCTACTCCTCCCTCCGGCCCAGATAAAGGGCCCCCACCAAGGCCACCAGGAGCAGAAAGGATACGATCTCCACCGAAAACCAGTATTTTTGAAAGAGAAACCGGCCAAATTCCAGGGGCGAAGCCACGGCCAACGGCAGGGACAGGTCCCCGCCGGATTCACAGATAATCAGGATCAGAGCCGCCAGACTAAGGGCGCCCAAGACCACGGCGGGCAGCCATTGGCGCAGGTACGAACCCAAAGGCTGCTCCGCCGGGCGGATCTCCAGCATCATGACGATGAAGAGGAACAGCACCATGATGGCGCCAGCATAGATGATCACCTCCATGGCCGCCAGGAACGGCGCCCCCAGCAGAAAAAAGAGCAGGGCCGTGCCGAAAAAGGACAGCACCAAATAAATAATGGCGTGCATCACGTTGCGCCGGGTGACCGCCAGGGCGGTGGACCCCAGGGTTACCGCGGCCAAGAGATAGAAGGTGCCGGTGTAAAGATTCATCCCATTCCCGCAAGCCCGCCCTCAGGGCAGATTGCTCTTTAGGTCCACCGGGGCCGCCTCCTGGATGTGGCTGCCCTTGCCGCCCACCATGGCCACCCCGGCAAAGCGGTAGAAGTTGTATTCAAGATTCTTGCCGCCGTGGTTCGCCAGCAGGTCTTCCTTCTCCGCTACCATGACCAGGAGATCGGTCTCGCAAAACTCATAAAAAGGGGTGAGTTGGATGGCCAGGGTGGGACAAGCCTCCTCGCACAAGCCGCAATAAATGCAGCGGGCAAAATTGATGCGAAACCAGGGGGCAAAACGGCGGCCATCCTGGCGCTCTCCACAATCCATGGAGATGCAACTGGTGGGGCAAACCGCGGAGCAGAGAAAGCAGGCCACACAGCGTTCGTCGCCATCCGGATCCCGGGTCAGGATGATGCGCGCCCGGCCCCGCTCCGGCAGGAACCGCTTATACTCCGGGTATTGCTCGGTGACCGGCCGGCGCCCCAGGTGGCGCAGCACCATGGCCAGTCCGGCCCAGAGGCCGGCGATGCTTCTTAGTGCCACGATCCAGGGACTTAACCGGCCCCGCCCGGGGTCTTTAACTTCCGTCATGGAGCCTCCGCAAATCTAGACCTCCCCGTTGGTGAAGAGGAGCAAGTAATTATAGGGTCCGACCCTGGCCATCCGGCTCTTTTTGAAACCGTAGGGGGCCGCGAGGTTTTCCACTTCCTCGGGAGTCAACCGTATCCTGAGGGGCGGCCCCGGCGGACCTGCCACCTTATCAAATTCCACGATGGCCAGGGCGCCCCCGGGCTTCAAGACCCGGCAAGCCTCCTCGAGAGCGCCCTCGGCCATGCCGAATTCCGCCAGGTCATGGAGCACCGTGGCCATCAGGCAGACGTCGACACTGTGATCGCCCAGGGGGATGAGCTTGCTGATGTCGGCTAGCATAGCCCGGATATTTCGACGGCCGGCGGCTGCGGCCCGCTCTTGCAGGGTCTCGATTCCCCGTTCCCAAAGATCCAGGGCCACGACTACCCCGTGTTTGCCGATGACTTCGGCCACCGCCAGGGTATAGTCGCCGGCGCCACAGCCCAGGTCCAAGAAGAGCATGTCCTTCCTCAGAGGCAGTTCCCCCAGGAGCTTTTCCGGTTCGATGAGGTCGAAACTGCTTTTTCCAGCGCCGGGCGGCATCGTTTTGGGGGCATCCGGGGTGTGGATCATTCAACCCTCCTTCGCACCATCTGAGGTCTTGCCTTTGCTGTAGACCATTTCTTATTTTAAGCGCTTTATCCACGGTAGCCGGGATCGTTGCCCTACCACCCCAGGGCCAGCATGGCGCCCCCGGTAATGATGATGTTCAGTAGCGCCAGCGGGATCAAAATCTTCCAGCCGAATTCCATCAACTGGTCGTAGCGCAACCGGGGGTAAGTGGCCCGGAGCCAGATGATGGCAAAGACCACCAGGAAAACCTTGATCAGGAACCAAAAGAGCGGCGGCAGAAACGGCCCCCGCCAGCCGCCCAGGAAGAAAACCGCCACCATGCTCCCCAGGGTCACCATGGCGACATACTCCCCCAGGAAGTAGAGGCCGAAGCGCATACCACTGTATTCGGTATGGTAGCCGGCCACCAATTCGTTTTCCGCCTCGGGGATATCGAAGGGGATGCGTCTCATCTCCGCCATGGAGCTGATGAAAAAGATAAGGAAGGCCAGAGGCTGCAGGATAAGGAAGGGTAGGCGCTCCTGGGCCCGGACGATCTCCACCAGGCTAAAGGAGCGGGCCAGCATCACCACCGGCACCAGGGAAAGCCCCAGGGAGAGCTCGTAGCTGATCATTTGGGCCGCGCCCCGGATGCCCCCCAGCAGGGAAAACTTGGAGTTGGAGGCCCAGCCTCCCAGGGCCACCCCATAGACCCCGAGGGAGGACAGGCCCAGTATGAAGAGCAGGCCGACGTTGAGGTCGCTGACCACTCCGGTGATCTCCTGGCCCCTAAAGGTCCAGCCCCGGGCAAAGGGGATCACCGCGAAGATGAGGAGGGTGGTGGCCGCCACCACCGCCGGCGCATAAAGGAAGACGACCCGGTCGGCCCCGGCAGGGACGAAATCTTCCTTGGCCAGCAATTTCACAATGTCGGCGATGGGCTGCAGCAGGCCCTGGAACCCGGCCCGGTTGGGACCCAGGCGCAGTTGCATAAACCCCAGGAGCCGGCGCTCCACGTAAATCAGGTAGGCGGCCAGCAGCAACAGGGCCACCAGCACCACCAGGAGCTTAACGAGCAATAGGATGAGGCCGGCGACCCAGGCGGACATCAGGCGTTCACCTTGACCAGGTCATGAGAAGCGACCATTATTTGATAGTCCGGCGCCAGGCGCCAGTTCAAGAGGCGGTGCCGGGGCAGCACCAAGACCTGCGGGGCCATCTGTTCCGCCACCTGGAGCGCCACCGTCAATTCACCGCCCGGAAGCCGCAGGCCAACCTGATCCCCGGAGCTGAGGCCCAGCCTGGCGGCGTCGCCGGGATGCATGAGGAGCCGGGGGGGTTGCTCCACCTCCAGGATAGGCTTGGAATAGCTGGCCAGCTCCTCGGCGCCGAAGGTTGCCTCCACCAGGAGAAGTTCCAGTTGATCCGGAGGCGACGGCGCCGCGGCCGGCGCCGCGGCCGGGGAACCGGCCCGGACCTGGACCGCCTCAGGAAGGAGGCGCCCCCCCGCGGGCGCGGCCAGCAGGAGATCGATCTTGGCAAAAATGGGATTTTCCCGGATCAGCCAGTTCCAGAGGTCGTCCAGGGAGAGGTCTGCTGATTGGGGCATGGCGGCAGCCAAATCTTGTAAGATTTCCGCCGGGGGCCGGGGTTCCCCTCCCGGAATAAAGTTCAGATAGGTCCTGGGCGGATGCTTCTCCGGGCTGATCTGGGCAATGGGGACGCCGCCCCGGTGCACCGGCTGGGCCTGCTGCAGGCGCCCCTCCTGATTGATAAAGGCCGAGGGGCGATTCTCAAAAAGGGTGAGGGTGGGAAAAACGATGTCCGCCCGCTGCACCATGGCAGAGGGCAGGTAGTCCAGGGCCACCAGCAACTCCAGCTTATCCAGGGCCAGAGCCAGGCGCTCTCGATCCGGGTAATCCCACAGGGGGTCGTTTTCCACCGCGATCAAGGCCTTAACCGCGCCTGCTTCCAGGGCTTCCAGCAGCGGGCTCTGGCCCTCCGCCGGGGACAACAGGCCGGCGCCGAAGGCGTTGGCCCCAGGCAGCAGATAAAAGAGCCCCACGGCCAGGCCCGCGCCCAGGAGCCCCAGGGCCAGGTCCGCGGCCAGGGCCGGGGTGGTCCCCCGGACGATATCGGCGCCGCAGATCAGCACCGGACGTCGGCTCCGGCCCAGGAGCCCCCCCAAGGCGGCCAGACGGTCCTGGACCGGAGAAGAAAAGTAGCCATTTAGCGGAAGGTCCCCCCACCCGGCGGGCAACCCCTCTTTCCCCAGGGCCGCGGCCGCCAGTACGGCCAGGGCTGTCTCCAGGTCTCCGGGGCGCAGGGGTAGATGTTCAAACGCCATTGGCAAAAAGACCGGCCGGGGGTCAAGCACCACCACTCTGGCGCCCCGGCGCCAGGCCTGGCGCAGGGCCAGGGCCAGCATGGGGGCCTCGTTGACCGGGTCGGCGCCCACCGCCAGGATAAAATCGGCCTCTTCTATCTCCCGCATGGACACGGCCAGACGGGCATCCAGGCGGGAGACCGCGGCCCTCACCTTGCCCTCCCGGGAGGGGACCGCAAAGAACCGGGGCTCCGGCCAACCCAGGACCCGGCAGAAGCGTTTGAGCATCGCCTGGGTCTGCAGGCTGCTGCGGACCGACCCCAAACAGGCGACGGCCCCGGGGCCGGAGGTCGCTGCGATATGGCTAAGCTTTTCTGCGGCCGCCTGGATTGCCTCCGCCCATTCCACTTCCACCCCGGCAATCCTGGCGCGCCGGGGCCGTTCCTCATGGCTCTCATAGGCAAAGCCGTAGCGCCCCCGGTCGCAGATGAAGTAGCCGTTCACTGTCTCATTGAGGCGGGCCTCCTGGCGCCACATCTGCCGGTAGCGGGCGCTGCCGGTGGTATTGCAGCCCAGGGAACAATGGAGGCACACGGACGGGGCCCGTTCGTAATCCCAGCGCCGCCCGACGAAACGGGACGGCTTGTCGGTGAGCACCCCGGTGGGGCATATGTCGATGATATTGCCGGAGAAGGGGCTCTCCAGAGGGCCTTCCTCATAGCACCCGAAATATACCCGGTTGCCGATCTGCATGGCCCCGAAATCCCGGTAGCCGGCGAAGTCCTGATAAAAATTACGGCAGCGCCAGCACTGGATGCAGCGGTTCATTTCGTGCTGCACGAAGGCCCCCAGGTACTGGTCCTGGTAGGTGCGCTTGGGGCCCAGGTAGCGCCGGATGCCGTGGCCGCCGGAGACCGTCTCATCCTGCAGCAGGCAATGGCCGCCTTCGTCGCATACCGGGCAGTCCAGCGGATGGTGCATCATCAGCCACTCGATGACGTACTTGCGGAACTCCATGGCCCCGGGGTCGGTGGTCGAGACCACCATGCCGTCCCGGGCGTCTTCCATACAGCTCATCTCGATGCCTTTCACCGGCCCTTCCAGGAACTTAACGGCGCACATGCGGCAGGCCCCGAAGGAGCCCAGGCCAGGATGATAGCAGAACCGGGGGATCATGATCCCCAGCTTCTCGGCCGCAGCGATCACCTTGGTCCCGGCCGGGACCTCAATGGACCGATTATCGATAATGAGCTTAGGCATATGTCTGGCGTAGGGGCGGACCTAGGTGTCCGCCCTTCAAGGGCTCACATTCAATGCGTCCCTACAATCCATTATTTTTCTCACTCCGCCGGGTACCACAGTTGCCGGTAGGGCCGGTAAGTCTCTCCAAAGGGGCACTTCTTCTGGCTGATGTGCTCCCGAATCTCGTCCGTAAAATACTTCAACAGCCCCAACACCGACTCCGCCGCCCCGGGGGCGAAGGCGCAATAGGAGTAGTCCATGTGCCGGGCCATCTGTTGCAGCATGGGGATGAATCCTTCTCTGCCTTCCCCGGCCTCGATTCGCCATAACAGGTCCCGGATATACGGCAGCCCTTCCCGACACGGGGTGCAGTACCCGCAGGATTCCCGGGCGAAGTATTCCATCAGGTTCAGGGTGGCGGCCACCAGGCAGGTCTTCTGGTCGAAGACCATAATGGCTGCGGTTCCCAACCGGTGTCCCACCTTTTCCAGGGGTTCGAAATCCATCTCCACGTCATAGTACTTGGCAGGCATAAATGCCGTGGAAGCGCCGCCGGGCATGACCGCCTTCAGCTCCGAGCCCGGCAGCATCCCCCCGGCCGGCCCCTCCAGGATTTCCCGCAGAGGAGTGCCGATGGGCAGCTCGTAGCAGCCGGGCCGGTTGACCTTGCCGCTGACGCAGTAAAGCTTGGTGCCGGCCCCGGTCTTGGTCCGGGCCAGCCCTTTGAACCAGGCCGCCCCATGCCGCAGGATAGGAGGGACACAGGCCAGGGTTTCCGCGTTGTCGACGATGGTGGGCTGGTGCCAGAGGCCGTCGCTGGCCATGTGGCGGTCCTTTAAGGGGTGGGCCCGGTTGCCCATGATAGCGTTGACCTGGGCGGTAGCCTCGCCGCAGATGTAGCGCCCGGCGCTGCGGTGCACCACCAGCTCGAAAGAGAAATCGCTTCCCAGGATATTCTTTCCCAAAAAGCCGGCCTGCCGGGCCACTTCCACTTCCCTTTCAATGAGCTGGGCGTCCAGTTCATAGGAAGGCCGGATGAAAAAATAGGCGGCCTCGGCCCGCACCGCATAGCCGCACAGAATGATCCCCTCAATGACCAGGTGGGGGTCGATGTTCACCAGCACCCGGTCTTTGAAAGTGCCGGGCTCCATCTCATCGGTGTTGGGCACCACGTAACGCGGGAAGCCGGCCTTGGCAGGAATCCCGGCCCACTTGCGGCCGGTGGGGTAGCCGGCCCCGCCGCGGCCCCGGAGGCCGGAGTCCAGCACCAATTGCCGGATCTCTTCCGGGGTCCGGTTCTTCAAGGCGTCCATGAGCGCCTGGTAGCCGCCGCTCCGCCGGTACTCATCCAGGGTGGCGGGCCGCCCCGGCTGGCGGTTCTTAAAGAGCACTTCTTCAAACATGGAGGTTTCGCCCCTCATCACTTGCAGATTACCATCTCGCAGTGTTCAGTCTTTAATCTTTCCAGGATCTTGTCGATCCCCTCCGGGGTGAGGGGGCCGTACATTTTGCCGTTGACCAGCATTGCCGGAGCGTGGTCGCAAAAGCCGATGCAGGCCGTAGGCAGCACTGTGAACAGGCCGTCCGCGGAGATTCCCCCGGCGCAGACCCCCAGCTTCTTGCAGAGATAATCGAAGATGGAGTTCTCATGGAACATCCAGCAGACCACGCCGTCGCACACGTGGATGACAAACTTGCCCACCGGCTCGCGGTAGATGAAGTCGTAAAAGGTGGCCAGCTCCTCCAGCTCCAAAGGGGTCAGAGCAAGGAGTTCCGCGGCCTCCACCAGGCCCTCATCCGTCAGATAGCCGTAATGTTTCTGGACCGCATACATGACATTGATGGCCTGCTCCCGGGGGTGAGGCGCCGCGGCGATTTCGGTTTCAAGCGATTCTCGCAATTCCGCTGGGATCATCTAGGGGAATCCGTTCACCGGTCGATATCCGGCAAGACAAAGTCGATGGAGCCGATAATGGCGATCAGGTCCGAAATCAGGTGGCCCTCGGCCATCAGGGGCATGGCCTGGACATGGGCAAAGCCGGGGGAGCGGAAGCGCAGGCGGTAGGCCATATGGAGGCCGTCGCTCACCGCATAGACGCCCTGCTCGCCCCGGGGGTGTTCCGTGGCCATATAGGCCTCGCCCCGGGGGATCTTGGCCCCCCGGGTGACATTGATGAAGTGGTGGATCAGGGTTTCGATGTCCGTCAGGGTCTCTCCCTTGGGCGGAATGATATAGCGGTAGTCGTCGCTGAGCCAGCGTCCCGGCGGCATGCGGTTGGCCGCCTGCTCGATGATGCGCAGGCTCTGGCGCATCTCCTCCACCCGCACCAGGTAGCGGGCATAGGAATCGCCGCCCGTGGCGTAGGGAACGTCGAAGTCGAAGGCCTCATAGCCCGAATAGGGCATCTTCTTGCGCAAATCCCACTCCAGACCGCTGGCCCGCAGGTTGGGGCCGGTAATCCCCCACTCCATGGCGTCCTGCCGGGAAAGACAGCCCACCTCCCGGGTGCGCGCCTCAAAGATGGGATTTTTGGTGATCAGGGCCTCGAATTCTTTAATGCGCTTGGGGAAGACTTTGACAAAATCATCCACCAACTCCTTCCAGCCCGGCGGCAGGTCCATGGCCACCCCACCCAGGCGGAACCAGGAGGGATGGAGCCGCCCCCCGGTGATCAGCTCCACGATATCCAGGATCTTTTCCCGTTCGGCGAAGCAATAAAAATTGGGGGTCATGGCGCCGGTGTCGGCGGTATAGGTGGAAAACCAGACCAGATGGTTGCTCAGGCGAAAAAACTCGGTGAGCATCACCCGGATGAACTGGGCCCGGTCCGGCACCTGGATGCCGGCCAGTCGTTCCACCGCCAGCAGGTAGGTGAGATTGTTGGCCACCCCGGTGAGATAGTCCACCCGGTCGGTGTAAGGGATGAACTGGTGCCAGGATTGGCGCTCGCCGATCTTCTCCGCGGCCCGGTGATGATAGCCGATGTCCGTGTCCAGGGCGGTGATGGTCTCGCCCCGGAGGGCCAGGATGAAACGGATGAGGCCATGGGTGCTGATGTGGTGAGGGCCGATGTTCAGGACGAACTCGTCTTCTTCCAGACGGCCGGCCAGGTACTCGGCCGCGTCCAGGGGCTGATGCTTCTGGGCGTCGTAATGGGTGTAGGGGGCCATCTCGGTGGCCCGATCAGGGTAGCTTTTCCGCAGGGGGTAGCCCTCCCAGTCATGGGGCATGAGGAGGCGCCACAATCGAGGGTGGCCCGCAAAAAGGATGCCGAACATGTCAAAGACTTCCCGCTCGTACCAGTTGGCCGCCGGCCAGATGTCGGTGATGGAGTCGACGGTGGGCTCCGGGCCGGCCAGGGGCACCTTCAAACGCACCCGGGAGGCGGATTCAAAGGAGAGGAGCTGGTAGTTCAGGGTGTAATCCGGATAATCTTGCCGTTCCCGCCGGGCCGATTCGTCCACCGCAGTCAAATCGTCCAGGCGCAGGAACCCGGGCCTGGCCTCGGTCTT
>JBEKDQ010000022.1:0-16400 GCA_050014275.1 Desulfobaccales bacterium
AGCCGCCCGGGTCATGGTCAAAAAGGCCGGTGCTTTGGTGGGGGTCCATCTCAGGCCTCACGACCTGAGGCGGCATGCGGCAACCTATGCCTCGAGATCAGGGGTGCCCGTGGAGATTGTCAGCAAGGTCATTCTGAGGCACGCCAACCTCTCCACCACCCAAAGGTATCTTGGAAAGGGCAGCGATGTGGAAGCGGTGCGCTGGATGGAGAATTTATACGGCTAAATGGACGGCAATTAGGGCGAGGTCGAACAAGGCCTCGCCCACATTTAAAAGTCTCGCTATGTCCTGAATATGGAAGGTTTTTGGCTTCGTGATAAATATTCAATTATAGCAGTTAACAATTGTTTGCCAATTATTAGTAGCCGGGAGAATGACAGCGGTGTAGCGGTTGATAAGGATCTCCGCTACACCCCTTGTTCGTTAACTCCTCAGACCAATTCTTACTGCACCTTCTTGACGGCTGGCGGCTGCCAGGTGCCGTCCAGGATCGAAGGTGGCTTGGTGCTGGGCCAGTATATCCGCAGCGTGAGCGCGAAAGGCCCTTCCGGTGCGGGCAACCAGTTGGCTTCCTTGGCCTTGCCCGGCGACTCATGCTGGAAATACAGCGTCAGCGACCCGTCTTTATTGAATTTCAGCTGGTTCCGGGGGCTCACGGTGCGCTTATTCAGGGGGTTGGGGTAGAACCACAAGCCCGTGGGATCGTTCTCATACATCGTGATGGACCAGAAGGCCAGGGGGTTGACCGGCGGTAGTTGCCCCTTGGGGAAGGTCAGGGTGTACTTGTGGGCCCCTGAGAGCTTTTGCCCCGTGCTGTCAACGAAGGTCGTCGGAAATACCGACACATTGGGCAGTTGCGAAGGCCAGCCTTTCAAGGCGTAGGCGCCGCGCTCGAGATAGTTGGTGCCGAAATGGCCACCGACCGTCGTCACCCGCCAGCCATTCACGTCCTTACCAAGCGATTCATACGCCGCGGTCATGCGCTTGACCGCCATCTCAGGCACATCCTTCAGGGCCGCCTGCACCGCCGGATCGAGCTTGCTGGGGTCGAAGGGCTTTCCTGGTACGATGCCGATCTTGGCCATCCGTGCCAGCGTGGGCGCATCCTCGGCGGCCGGAGGCGCCGTGCTCCCCATCAGCTTGGTCATCAGGTTGAAGTAGCCGGTCGTTCCCAGGCCGAGAATCGCCTTCTGTGGCGCTTCGGTCATGCTGATACCCGGATTCGGATTAACGGGCGGCGCCTTGAAGGCATAGGGCTTGCCATAGGCCGACAGGGGCACGATCTTGTACTGGGCCTGCAGGGCATGCACCGTCGCCATGTCTTCTTTCGTGTCCAGCGCGTAGGTGCGGCCCAAAATGAGCATGTAACGCGTCGGGAAGCTGATATGCATCATACCCGCTGGGACCGTCCCTTTCCAGCCCGGGCCGGTGAAGAGATAGGTCATGGCCTTGGAGCCGCTGGTGTTGACGCCGACGCTGTCCTTGACGATCATCCAAAGATCGACCAGCTCAAAGGTGAAGAAGCGGTGCTTGATTACGGGATGGCTGAACACCTGCGGCTCGGACAGGTCGAGCACTGCCGCCGAGTACAGCGTGTCGGCATTCGCCGCCGAGTTGCCTCGATAGTCGACTGGCGGATACTTCGGAACGTTGAAAAAAGTGCCCACCGGAGCCTTCAACTTGTCGTTTTCGACCTTGGGCACATTGCTCGTCTGCACAAATATCACGTGCGAGGTGATGAGCGAATAGCCGTAGATGTAAGCGTCTATGGCAATCTCCTGGGCTTCCTTGGGGGTCAGTCCTTTCGGCCCTGGGGCCTCTCCAGATGCCGGCAACACGAGGAAAGCCCAGAGCGCCAGCAGCATACAAGCTACCCTAGCAAATGTAATCGGACGAGTCATAGTTGTTCCCCTTTGGTCATATCAAGGCTGGGGGTCCGTTCACTTCACTTCCTGCAACGGTGGCAGCACGTATGCGCCGCGATACATTTTTTCTTCCGGCTGATACATGCGCATCATGAGGAAAAAGCCCTCCTTCGGCGCCGGCAGCCAGTTCACCTCTTTCGCCTTACCGGGGGATTCGTTTTGAATGTAGATGGTGAGTGACCCGTCGGGATTGGGCTTTAGCTTCTCGGCCATGTTGCCGATGCCGTAGCGCCGGATGGGGTTCCCGACAAAGAACCCATCCAGGTCATACATGCTGATCCTCCAGTAACGGGCGGGCGGGAGTTGCCCTGTATGGAAGTGCAGCGTGTATTTGCGGTTTCCGGTTAAGGGCTGACCGTTTACGTCTGTGCGGACCATTGGGAAAAGGACTTCACTTGGGAGATCGCCCGACACGTGCTTCCAACCCACCGCGCTGCGGAAGAGCCAATCATCAAGGCTCGCAAGGTCGTAGCTGACCATCCACGTACCTCCAGGTTGCTGCTGCGCGAGGCTTCTCGCCTTGTGCTCGATGATGCTCTGTGCGTCCAAGACCGCTCGCTTCAATCCCGCGACTGTCTTTGCGTCGAGCTTCTCGACCTGGAAACCATCGGCAAGGGTAATGCCGATGCGTCCGGCCTGGCGGGCGAAACCCAGTTCATCGTCTCGGGGCGTAATGTCCTTAAGTGTCTCACAGAGTTCTTCGAAGAAGAGCAGTTCGGCGGGCGTGGCGGTGTTGGGTCGCCGCAGCGGACGCATCGGCTGGCCGGGCTCCAACTCTTTGTTTGAAGACCCCCAGTCTTTGAGAGCCACTAATTTAAAGCCCTTTTGCAGGACATGGACATTCGGTAGATCGTCCGTTCCGTAGACTGCGATGTGGGGGACCACTGCAACATAGCGGCTCCGCACTGAAATCGCTTTCAAGCCTTTCGGAAGTGCACCGTTCCAACCACTGGGAACCAGCGCGTATGGCGGTGGCTTCGCACCGTCCTTCTTCTGGCTGATGCTGTGCGCATCGCCATGAAGCTCCCAGATACTGGTGCGAAAGTAACGCTCTCCAAGATCGGGATGCACGACCACGATCGGCCCGTCCTTCAGGTCCAGGATGGCGATAGAATAAAGCGTCTCGGTGTTCGGCGTCTCTATGATGCGGAGCTCATGCGTGAGCAACGCCCGCGCATGTCCCCAGACGTTGATGCCATGCGGGCTGGGATCAACGGGGATGCCCTTCGTTCCCTGCGGCAGCGGCGCCGCGGCAACGCGCATGGTTTGGCCCGCTTTGACCCATTGCATCCCCCAGAGCACCGTCTGTACCCCCAGGGTATAAGCCTCCGTCTCGCGCGCCTGCTCGGCGTCCATCCGGGCCACGGCGTCAGCGGGTTTAATAAGCGATGGAATGGTGCCTTCCCGTTCCTGCGCAATCGCTAATTTCGTCATGATAACGAGCGAAAACAGTACAAAACCGTGTCGAGGGCGTATCAACATGCTGTTGAGTCCTCCTTCTTGAAAAAAAGCATTTTGCTCATTTTTCTTCGCGCAATTATTGCCTCGGAAATCAAGCTCTAAGCATATCTGGATTGCGGTTACTGAACCTTCTTCACGCCCGGCATATTGTAGCTGCCGTCGATCAATGGCGTGTAAGGGCCGTAGAAGCGGGCGGCGAACTGGAAACCGCCTTTCGGCGCAGGCAGCCAGTTCTGCCGTTGCTTCGGATCGGTCGGCTCGTTGTTCTGGACATAGATCACCAGTTTGCCGCCCTCGGTGTGCAGCTTGCCGCGCTTGAGCATGTAGCTGTTGAGCGAATAGCGGTCGATCGGGTTGTCGTAGAAATACCCTTCGCGGTCGTAGAGCGGGATTTCCCAGAACTCGGTCACCGGAGGCATGTCGTTCAGGTCGAACGTGATCGTGTAGCGGTACTCCCCCGAGAGCGGCCGGCCCTCGGAATCCTTCAGGCAGAGTGCGGGGGTGTGCGATCGGGATGGCACGGGGCCGAGAATGGCAATCAGCCCCCCGAGCGCTCGCTGTCGCCAGTCAGTGTCCTTGTAACCGAGATCGGTGAAAAATTCCCAGCCGTTCCGATGGACGCCGACGCCTTTTGCTAACAGAGCCAGTACATCCTTGCGGCCGTCTTCGATTCCCTCCTCGACGGCTGCCTTGATTGCAGGCGCCAGCTTCTCCGGATCGAAAGTTTCGCCGGCCTTAAGGCCAAGCCGCTTGAACCTGGCGAATGCCTCAATCTCCTTGTGACCGTCCGTTTGCTTGGTGAAACTGGTGTCGTTCAGCACGAGACTGACCCAGCGCAGGAAGTCCACGCCCTTGAGTTTCCCCGGCTCCTTGACCGTTTCCATGCCGGGATAGGTGAGATAGTCGCCTTTGGTGAGCGGCACGTCCTCGGCCTTCACGTCCTTCCGGCCGGCGGCAATCCACTGGCCGAGCGATATGACGGTGATGTGGTCTTGAATCCCGTTGACGACCTTTAACTCGTCGTCGCTGTCATCGGTGAGGGCGACGCGCGCGAGCAGGCCGGCGAAGTCGGATGGCGATTGAACGATGTCAGCCCCGGCGAATCCCGCAGGCAGCTTGCCGCTCCAGTTCGGGCCGATCAACAACCGCCGCACGGGGCCGGGCGCATTGAACTGGCTGCCGATCATGTGCCACCAGCGCGCATAATTGTCGTAAAGCTGGATGCTCCAGTAATGATCCTTGATCCCGGGAACGGTGATGACGACGGGCTCCTTCGACAGATCGAGCATTGCAAAGCCGTAGAGCGTGGTGGAATTAGGCGTGGTGACGATACGAGGCAACGCTTTTTGCGGTTTGCGATCCCAACTCAGACGGTTGATGCCGACATAGCGCGGGCTCTTTTCGTTCTGCGCGAAGTTGTAGCGCAGGTGATAGATCGCGACCGGATGCATGCCCCAGAGAAACACTTCCTTCGCGATGCTTCTTGCCTCGGCGGGCGTGAGCTTGGACTTGGCCTTAGCCTTTACCTGTGCATGCGCCGTCAGGGCCAAACCAAACAGGATAACGAACAACACCAGGATAACCGTTCGTCTCAGGACCATTTCCAATACCCTCCCAACTCATAGATGAACAGACCCCCGGCCGAAGCCGGCACAGCCATGAAACATAGGGCTAATGCCATCCATACCAGGCGCTGCAGAGTTTTCATCATCTTCCCCCCGAATCATCTCAGGATTATGCAGTAATTTCTGAGCATAATAGGATTAATCAGTCGAAAATTCAATGTCAAAGTTTAAGCTGGTGGCAGCTCAGCCCCATCCTAATGCCAATGGTAATCCTTTTGAGACCGGTAAAGATAACTAGCTGAGAACTTGCCAAACCCGCCACTTATCCCAAGGCCCTCAAAAATTCCAGATCTGACCTGAATATTCAAGCTTTCTCAGAGCCCAATCTATCCATTTGAGCACTCCCCGGGTTTCAGTTAAACTAAAACCATGTCTAAGGCCCAAACCATTTTCCCTTCCAAATTTCCGCCCCTGGAAAAAGCTCTTGTATTTCCCTTTTATCTAATAGGGGGATTTCTCTTATTAACCCTGAGTATTCAGGGGGCCAGCGAAGAGGTTTGGCCTCGGGGGGAGTGAGCATCCCGCCCCATGAATGCGGCCATGCTGCCCGTCGGACCAACTGAGAGGGAGCGGCTCAGATGGTTTATACCCCGTTGTCAGGGAAGGCCCCAGCCCTGGGTTCGAAGTCCCGGCCACTGTGGTCCGGGGTATTTCAGGCACAATATCCAAAGCGGGAGGTGAGGACGTCGGCCAAATAAAATTCGTCGTACGTTCAGCCAGTTGAACCGCAGCAGGACCTGAAGGCGATGGACGGCGGTCCCGCCATCGCCCTGGCCGGTAAACCCTGCCATCAAGGATGGGGCCTTGATGGTCCCCCGGGGCGGGGTTCGATAACCGCCGGGTGGGCCTCCCCGAGACGATGGTCCCGGCCGGCAGGGTCTCCGGAAAATTATCCTCAACGGGTAATCCCTTCTATGCTGAGAGGAGAGGGAAAAATGGAAGAATTATGGGTGCAAAGATGGAAAGCGCTGTGGTTCGTCGCCATCCTGGGTTTTATCTTTTCGGCCAACTATACCAACCACGGTCCCTTGATCCCCACATTGGTCAAGCAACTGGAAATCACCTTCGCGATGGCGGGGTTTCTGACCACCGCCATTTTCCTGACCCATGGGGCCTTGCAGATCCCGGGAGGGGCATTGGCAGATAAATTCGGCGCCAAGAAACTGATCAATGTCGCGCTCCTGATTATCACCGTCGGCAATGTCATCACCGGGGTATCCAACTCCTATTATGGCATTCTGGTATTGAAGTTCATCATCGGCATCGGTACCGGCATCTGTTTTATCGCCGGGGCGCGTTACGTCACCACCTTCTTTCTCGGCAAGGAAATCCAGCGGGCCCAAGGGGTTTACGGCGGGTCGATCCTCTTGGGGTCTGGGTTCGTGATTTACGGCATCCCGCAACTCCTGCCGATGGTGGGCTGGCACAATATCTTCATAATCACCGGCGGCATGGCGGGGGTGCTGTTAATCCTGTGGTACCTCTTTGCCCCGGATACGCCCCGGGCGGTGACCACCCCCAAAATCAACTGGCCCAGCGTTATCGGCAGTCGCAATATCTGGCTGCTCTCCCTGGCGCAGCTGGCCACTTTTGGCGAGATCATTGCCTGCGGCGTCTGGGTTAATACACTGCTGATCAAGAGCATCCACCTGCCTCCCAAGGTTGCCGGCATGATCGGCTCCATCGTCTTGCTCCTGGGAATCTTCTCCCGTCCGCTGGGTGGTTTCATCCTGGGCCACAAATTTATGACGACCAAAAAGCTGCTGGCAGCCGCCTGTGCCGGGCTGGCGCTGGGATTCATTTGGATGGGGTTGTCGTCCACCATGGGCGCGGCCATGCTTGCCATTATCTTTACCGGCATTATGGCGGGATTGCCCTTCGCCGGGATCTTTAACGCCGCCCGGGACAACTGTCCGGATTGTCCCGGGGTGGCCATGGGGTTTGTCAATACTTGGGGGGCCATTGGGGTCATGGTATTTCCGCCCATTATCGGACGGCTGGTGGATGTCACCGGGACGTTTATCAGCGGCTTTTTTGTCCTGGGGGCGGTGGCCTTCATCGCCGCCTTAGGCTGTTTGGCCTTGACCCACGCCGACATCTATATGATTCCGGAAACCAAGCCCATCGATCAGCCGGACTGATGGCGGGTTTGGCAAGATTACCGGCATTTCGCGTTAGCCGCCCTGGATGCGGCAGGAAAGGGAGATCATGGACGCTCCTCAGGTCAAGTACCGGGAAAAGTTGGCGGAACATCTGATCAAGCGCCTGACCAAGCGGCGGATGGAGGCCAGTTATGCCCTCACCGCGGCTGCGGCCCGGGAAGAGATCATCAATATAATTCCGGCGGGGGCTACGGTCAGCCGGTGCGGCTCCATGTCCCTGGTGGAAATGGGGTTGTGGGAGGCCCTGGCTCAAAAACCCGGGGTGACGGTGATTAATCCGTTTATCCCGGGGCTGACGCCGGAAGAGGTCATGGCCCGACGGCTACAGGGACTGACGGCCGACTATATGATCGCCAGTTCCAACGCCTTGACCCTGGACGGCCAACTGGTCAACCTGGATGCCACCGGCAATCGGGTGGCGGCCATGTGCTTCGGGCCCAAGAAGGTCATCCTGGTGGTCGGGATGAATAAGGTGACCCCCGACCTGGATACTGCCATGGCCCGGGTGAAACATTACGCCGCCCCCCTCAATGCCATGCGCTTGAATATGCCGACGCCATGCGGGGAAACTGGGGTGTGCCAGGATTGTAAAAGCCCCCAGCGCATCTGCAACATGTGGCTGATTATCGAAGGCCATATGTTGGAAAATCGGATTCACGTCAAACTGGTGGGTGAAGATTTGGGTTATTAAGGTTCTCCGGGAGTAAGTCGCCGCCACTGCGGTTGGCCGCGCCGATTGGGGACTGGCGGCCCATCGGCCGCGCTCCCGGAAGATGAAACCGATTGAAAATGCTGGAGGTGTCATGTCGATACTTCTGATTGACAAAGCTGGAAAGTATGGGGAGCGACTGGCCATTGTCGCCTCGGAAGGTAGTGTTTCCTACCGACAACTCCTGGAGGCGTCCGGTAGGGTGGCGTCCTGGCTCTTAAATGGCGCCGCGGATTTAGAAGAGAAGCCCGTGGCTTTCCTGGCGCCGCCGGGGTTTCAGTACGTGGCGCTGCAATGGGGGATCTGGCGCGCCGGCGGGATTGCGGTGCCGCTGTCTCTTTTCCATCCGCGGCCGGAATTGGAATACGTGCTTGAGGACACCACGCCCGCGGCGGTGGTGGCGCATCCGGATTTGGCCGATCGGGTGGAGCCCATCGCCACGGAGCGCCGACTGAGATTCGGCTTGAGCGCCGGAGCGCTGGGCCATCCCCCAGGTTTCCTGCCAGCGGTGGAGCCCACGCGGCGGGCGATGATCCTTTACACAAGCGGCACCACGGGCAAGCCCAAGGGTGTGGTGACGACCCATGAGAACATTGCCGCACAGATTATTAGTCTGGTCGAGGCCTGGGGATGGACCCCGGATGATCGGATCCTGGAAGTCCTGCCGTTGCATCATATCCACGGGATTGTGAACGTGATCGCCTGCGCTCTCTGGGTAGGAGCGGTATGCGAGATCTTTCCCGCATTCAATGCCCAGAAGGTCTGGGACCGCATCGCCCAGGGCGGGCTGACCCTGTTCATGGCCGTACCCACCATTTACGTCAAGCTCATCGAATCCTGGGAGAAGACCGCCCCCATTGAGCAGAAACGGATGTCCGAAGGTTGCCTCCGGATGCGGCTCATGGTGTCAGGTTCCGCGGCCTTGCCGGTGACCACCTTGGAGAGGTGGAAGGAGATCTCCGGACACATCCTCATGGAGAGGTACGGGATGACCGAGATCGGCATGGGCCTTTCCAACCCCCTGCATGGAAAGCGGTTTCCCGGATGCGTCGGAACTCCCTTGCCGGGTGTGGAAGCGAGGCTGGTGGACGAATCAGGTAATCCGGTGGCACCCAGAACTCCGGGAGAGATCGTGGTGCGGGGCAACATGGTCTTCCTGGAGTACTGGGGCCGACCCAAGGATACCCAAAAAGCCTTTCGGGACGGCTGGTTCCTGACCGGCGACGTCGCGGTGGAGGAGAACGGAATTTATCGCATTCTCGGGCGCAGCAGCGTGGACATCATTAAGACCGGTGGCTACAAAGTTTCCGCCCTGGAAATCGAGGAGGGTCTCCTGTCCCACCCGGATATCAAGGAAGTCGCGGTGGTGGGAGTGCCGGACCCTGTCTGGGGGGAGCGGGTCGTGGCCGCGCTGGTGTTGCAAGAGGGCGCCGGCTTGACCACCGATGCCATGCGCGCCTGGGGCAAAGAGCGGCTCGCCTCCTACAAGGTTCCCAAAGACGCGATCGTGCTTCATGAATTGCCCAGGAATGCCATGGGCAAGGTTTCCAAACCTGACTTGAAAAAAATCATTCAGGGTGGGCAAGCGTAACACGCCTCCCCGTTTTCCCTCCCCCCATTCCTAACGAGTAGTGGGAGATATGCAGCTCCCACCAAACTTTTCCTGGTTGGGGCGTTACAGAGAAGATTCTGTTTTGGCAAGTGATCTTGTAATCCGCCAAATTGAAAGAGGGCCAGGCATCTTACCTGGCCCTCATGACCCCAGCTTAACAGACTGCGGTTTTATCTTCCTCGCTCCCTTAGTTCATCAGTTGCATTCCCATGCGGATATGAAATAGGCGATTGTGAGAATCGCGGAGCGCATTCTCATAATCGTCATCATGAACTAAGCCTGGGTGTTGGAGGAATCAGTCCGGTTTTGGGCTATGGGGATTCAATAAAAGGTGTTTGGGGTTGTGATGACGGGTTGAGGCCCTGAGGCCTGAATGAGGCATGGCGTAAGGGATATTTTGAGCCCAGGAGATGAGTCCGTGAGCAAGGGGCAGGCCCGGATAGGACTGGGCCCGCATTGGGGACGAACGTGTCCCTATCGTGCTCCGCCAGGCACTCTGAGTTGAAGGAGTGAGGCTTAGACAGCAGCCGTAGTTCATGAAGAATCCCATATGCTGGGTGCCAGGGTAGTAGCTTCAATCCCGATCAACCGGCAGCGGATCAGCCTGCCCTGGCCGCATTGGGGGCAGGTGGTGAGATCCAATCCGGTGAGCGCCCGCAGCATTTCCTGCCAGGTTTTGGTCTCGCTTGGGGTATCAGGCTTTTGTCTGGTGAGGTCATCATTGGCCAGGGGTTCTCTTAGGCTGATAAGGGGCCGGGCTTTCTCCAGTTTGGTTTTGGCATTGCACGGGGCCATGAGGCCGTAGTGTCGGATTTTGACAAAGCGCGGGGGCAGAACGTGCAGCAGAAACCGGCGGATGAACTCCTGGGCGGTGGTGGTCACCAGCCTCTTCTGACCGGGTTTGCTATTGTCTCTGGCCTGGAAGATGACCTGTCCCTCCGTCAGGCTCACCAGCCGATGGTTGGCGATGGCCACCCGGTGGGTGTAGCGGCTGAGTTAATGATAGGCGTTCTGGGAAGCATCGAAAGTCCCTTTGGCGTAGACTACCCACTTTTTTCGTCTGAGCTTCCTGGTGAAGCGCTGGAAGTGCGCTGGGTCTTCAAGACAGGGAACCTTGCCCCTCAGTCGGTCCTCATGGAAGGCCTTCTCCAGGCCCTCCAGAAACTTGCCTCGGATGATCTTTGAGAGCGCCCGGACCGGGAGCAGGAAGCTGTTGCCGGCCGGGATCCATCTCTCGCCATCTTCACTGAGCCCCCCGCCTGTTACCACCAGGTGCAGATGGGGATGCAAGTTGAGGTCTTGGTCCCAGGTGTGCAGGACCGCCGTGAATCCCACCTGGGCCTGCAGACGCTCATAGTCCCGGGCAAATTGCTGGAGAGCGCGGGAGACGCTCTCAAAGAGGAGATTGAAGACGAGTTCCGGGTTGTACCAAGCCAGCGGGTTGAGTTCGTGGGGCAGAGTGACCACCAGGTGGAAGTAGTGGGTGGGCAGGAGCCTTTCCAGGCGCTCGGCCAGCCACTTGGCCTGTTTGAGGCTCTGGCACTTGGGACAGTGGCGATTGCGGCAGGAGTTGTAGGAAATGGCTAGGTAGCCGCAGCCCTGGCTGCAAGAGTCCACGTGTCCGCCCAAACGGGCGGTGCGGCAGCGTTCGACATCCCGCATGGCCTTATGCTGCTCCGGGCTGAGACGCTGGTTTTTCCGGTAGTCCGGGCCATGGTGGCAAAAGATCTGGGCCACCTCCAAGGCTGGTCTGGTCATGCGTTCCCCCCGTTACGGGGCGGGGTAGATCATGTCCAGGGGGCTCACCAGTTTCTGGACCAGCCGGTCGGTGATGTGGGTGTAACGCAGGGTGGTGCGGATGGAGCTGTGGCCCAGGAGAACCTGCAGGATGCGGATGTCGGTGCCGGCCTCCAGCAGATGGGTGGCAAAGCAGTGGCGCAAGGTGTGCATGGTGACTCTCTTCGCCAAACCCGTCTCCCGGATGACCTTCCGCAACACCTGGTTCACTGCGGTGGTGCAGATAGGGTGATGGGGTTTATATCCCGGGAACAGATACTCTCCTTTCGGCCGTGCTTTCTGGTAGTACTGGCGTAACAGGGCCAGGAGGCTCTCTCCCAACATGACATAGCGATCCTTCTTGCCCTTCCCCGAGCGGACGTGGATGCGCCGCCTCTGGCTGTCAATATCGACGATCCGCAGTCCGCATACTTCGGAGATCCTGAGTCCAGCCGCATAGGCGGTGGCAATGATGGCTTTGTGCTTCACCGAGCGGATGGCCGCAAAGACCCGGAGAACCTCTTCTGGACTGAGAATGACCGGGAGGGTCTTAGGCCGTTTGGGATGGGAAATCCCCTTCACTGCCTCGGGTCGTTTGAGGGTGATGTTGTAGAGGAACTTGAGGGCGTTGACGTACATGCCCAGTGTGGCCGGAGAGGCTTTACGATCCCGGACCAGATGGAGGAGGAAGCCGCGAATCTCCTGCTCCCCCATCTCTTCGGGGGACCTCATGTAGTGGCTGGCGAAATGGCGGGCGCAGCGCAGATAAGCCTTCTGGGTGTGAGGGCTGTAGGCCTTGAGGAGCAAATCCTCTTTCATCCGGTCGTGTAGCTTTCCCATAGTTTTCCTCCTGGTTTGGGTTTAAGGAGAAAACTACACGTAACTATCTGGGGATACGAGAAAAAAGGTGTGGTTTTGCTGCAGAAAGGAATACGGTCTAAGACTGGATTATGACCATGGAGCCGGGCGGCCTACCGACCACGCGAAGCGTTTAGTTCATGGTCTGGATAGGGGAAGTTTTCAGGGCTGTGATAAGTTTCTGAGAAGCAGTTATTGCTACTTTCTCTAATCTTGGTTCAAGCGAGATTATTTCCCCAAGAAGACGGGTTGCCGTTTCTCCTTGAAAGCCTGAATGCCTTCCGCATAATCATCGCTATGGGCTACCAAATGCCGCAGTTCCTCGATACGCTCCATGACCGCAGGGGCTATAGGTTCTGCCTCAGCCAAGACCCGTAACTGTTCCTTGATTACTGCAATGGTCAGCGGGGCTTTCGAGGCAATCAGTCGGGCCATGTCATAGGTGAAATTCTCAAGTTCCCTGGAATCTACGAGGTGGTTGAGAATCCTCCAATTGTGGGCCTCGAGCGCCTTCACAGGCGCCGCGGTAAAGAACATTTCTTTGACCAGGTTGAGTGGCAGTCGGCGCATGAAATCCAGCAGGCCAGTGGTGTTGAAGGGCAGGCCGAGATTAGCCGGGGTTATGGCGAATTGGCAGGTCTCGTCCCCGATGACGATGTCACAACACAGCACCAACTCAGTGGCGCCACCCCAAACCGAGCCATGAATCATGGCGATCACCGGACCGGGAAACTCCTTGATGGCCCTCAAACCCTTTCCAAGGGAACCGAGTAGGACAAAGGGTCCTCTCCCGAGGGCAGCTCCGCGATGTCATGGCCGGATGACCAGACCTTCGCCTCAGCCATTGCCCGGATTACCACGACCCGCACCCTCCTTTTTTGAAAATCCTCCAGGGCGGCAATCATTTCTCCAAGTAAAGTCTGCCCCAGCGCATTGCATCTGACTGGCTGGTTGAGGATAATCGTGCCTATCAACCCCTCCTGTTCCGTGAGAATGGCTGCAGTCATTGCGTTATCTCCGATCTGGCCAGATTTAAGAATCCGGGGTGTGAGTTGTGTCTGCATTACTTACTAAACCTGGTCCAAAGCCATTCCAGGTTTCCACCCAGCTCCTAAAGCAAACGCATGTTCTCCGCTTCTTTCAATAAATCCTCCCGAAAGCGGGGATGCGCAAGGTTGATGATATCCAGGGCTCGCTCGCGGGTGGATTTGCCCTTGAGGTTGACCGCGCCATATTCAGTCACCAGAAAGTGGGCATCCATTCTGGGAGTGGTCACCACCGTGCCGGGCTTAAACCGGGGGACTACCCGGGAAACCTCGCCGTGGTGGGCCGTAGAATAAAAGGCGATAATGGACTTGCCCCCTCGAGAATTGAAGGCCCCTCGGACATAATCTAATTGCCCCCCCGTGCCGCTGAATTCGAAACCGCCAAGGTATTCGGAATTGCACTGGCCCAGAATATCCACCTCGATAGTTGAGTTAATGGAGATCATATGGTCGTTTTGGGCAATGACATGGGGGTCGTTGGTATAGGAAACCGGGTAACTCTCCATACTGGGGTTGTCATGCATAAACTCATACATAGCTTGGTCCCCCAATGCGTTCGTGAAGATGTGCTTGCGGGGATGGAGGGTTTTCCTTTGGCCGGTGATAACCCCTTTTTTGATGAGGTGCATCATGCCAGGGCAGAACAGTTCCGTATGGACCCCCAAATCCTTATGACTTTCCAAATGCAGACAAACGGCAGTGGGGATGCCGCCGATCCCCAACTGAATAGTGGCCCCATCGGGGACCATCTCGGCGATCAAATGTCCGATGGCCTCCGCCTCCGGCTTGGGCTCGGCAGGCACAGACTCCAGGAGCGGTTGGTCGTTTTCCACAATGGCATCGACTTCGGAGACATGGAGCAGGGAGTCCCCGAAGACTCGAGGCATATGGCGGTTGACTTCGACGATAAGTCTCTTGGTGTGACGAGCTGCGGTAGAGATAAAGTCATTGACTGTCCCGAAGCTGAAAAAGCCGGCTTTGTCCATGGGTGAGACGGTGGTGACGGTAACGTCAACTTTCATGAAATCCCTGATCAACCGGGGGATTTGGTGGAATTCGTTGGGAACGAAATGATTCAGCCCACATTTAACTAGCTCTCGATCAGGACCGCTTATGAACCAACAATACGCCGACAGGCGGTCACTGAGATCAGACGCCAGAAGCGTCCGCCCAATATGCTCCATAGGAAGCAGGGAGAAGACCTTGAGGGCATTTAGGTCCTCGGACCGAACGCGATCAGCAATAGCACCTAATAATGCCGGAGGCTCCCCCGTTCCCATGCCGTGCACCATGGTGCTCCCATGGGCTATGTGCTCAACAGCCTTCGCCGGGGTCGTCAGTTTTTTCTGGTAGTCTCCTTGGTACATGGTTCCCTCCTTAAGGATTTTGTGTACGCTGGCTCAGGCTGAGAGTCGCACTATCATGAAAACATTTACTTGTAAACATTTCAAGATTACCACGGAGGCGAGGTAATAGCAAAGTTTCTTACTTTCTCACCTCTATGACTCTGTGAATGGTTACTTAGGGTAGGTCAAAGTTTGAACCTCAGACTTTGGTCCAAGAACACATTAAGGATGGCCTGGAGATGATGGTGAGGGGACCCGAATTCGGTCTCCGGGGCATGATCTTCTTTGCCCCCTTTTGGAAAATTCCGAATAGCGGCTAACTTGCCAAAACAGAATATTCTCAAAAAATCCCAATAGTTGCGGATATGATCCGCATATATTGCGCGGGCATCTGTGGAAAGGATGATTTCAGATATCGGTGACAGGGAAACACCAGGTTACCGGCGGGAATCGCCGGAATCCTTCAGGCCAAGAAGGCTGGATATCTTCTAGATATGGAGGGTTTTTGGCTCGGTGATAAGTTTTGGATCATAGCAGTTATCCCCCACCCAAAAACTTCTTTCGTGTTCAACAATAAAGGCAGGGCCTTGGCTGACCCCGCCTTAGGTATTTTCCAAGAGAGAATTGCTGGTTAACTTTTCCGATACCTCCTCCATCCCAAAAGACACCAAAGGCCAGATCCCAAAAGGAGCAGGGTGGACGGAAGGGTGATCTGGACTGACTCAACCTTTAGTGGCTAATTTCTTCACCCGCTTATCTCGCGGCTATGATGCCATATGAGTGCAACGCCTCCGTTCACCGCCAGGGTACGATCCAAATCCTCGAGTTTATAGTAGTCGATGGGCCCCATGACTGTCGATGCCGGCGTTGTTGACCAGAATGTCGATGCCACCCAGTTCCCGTACCGTCCTGGAACAAGAGAATACCCGATTAAGTAAGCGCCGCGGGCTCCTTCATGGGGCGTGGCTGTCTGGTCCGCGTAAACCTGGGTGGTTTTCGGGGTAAACCGGTATGGTGTGATCCAGACGGTACAAGACCACGATCAGGAAGATGGTGCCCAGCAACATCCAGATGGGCCCGAAGAGCCACAACACCAAGAGCACCCCGATGTAGTAACCCCGCATGCCCGCAGTGTAATGGAAGGTGGCGTGATTGAGGATACCCGCAACGTAATCCGGGGTGATCTTGTGAGCCAGGGTGGAGGGGACGTTAATCATGAAATTGACGTGGTTGAAGTAGCGGATGGCCATGGTAAAGTTAAAGAAGGTGACGAAGAAATCGACGATGATCGTCATCAGTTTGAACAGCCACAGGACCCGGTGCTCCCGCACCAGTTCGCTGAGGGTGGGGGTGATTTCCGCCATCTTCTCCGGGCTGGTGGCGACGCTGATGATCCCCAGGCAGATGAGGATGGCGGTGGAGGCCAGAAAACTCGAGGCCATCACCCAGTTGCGCAGTGTCTGGACCGCCAGGATGTCCCGCTTGTCCGCCATGACGGACTCCACCCAATGGCCCCGCAAGTGGTTGGTGACCCCGATGGAGGTGGTTAAGGGGTGGCGCCGCACCAGGTAGACCAGGCGCACGTGGTAGATAATCAGAATAAGGAAGGAGGCGGAGGTGAGGTAGAATTCCAGGTGGGCATGCTCCAGGGGCGGGTCCATATGAGGGTTCCTCCAAAAAACCGCATGGCTGACCAGCCATGCCCCAGGGCGTCTTTAAAACTCTGGATAAACTGCCGATTATGCGGCCGTCTTGGCTTCAAAGTCGAAAACTGGTTTGAGGACCTCTTTGCCCGGGGAAAATCCCCAAAGTTTCTGTTCTTGAAGCTGAATCCTTTTTTCGACTGCATAATAGCAAAATTTTCGTTGAAAAAATATTT
>JBEKDQ010000023.1:0-16362 GCA_050014275.1 Desulfobaccales bacterium
TCCCCATAGCTAAAAACCGTACTGATTCCTCCCAAAATCCAGGCTTAATTCATGATGCCGATTATGAGAATGCGCTGCGCGATTCTCACAATCGCCTATTTCATATCCACCTTCTTTCATGGTTCGGGAATAAGTGTGTGAGTTTGGCAAGATAGAGAAAGTTGGGCATCTCCAATTTTCTGTGGCCGTGCTGGTGAGGTTCCTTTTGCTATTTGAGCCCAGGGAGCGTCAGGAGGAAGCGATGACTTTGATGGCGAAGATTGGTTGAGTGCCCAGAGCTTGGATGTTAGATCTTGAGACCTGCCAGCCGCAGGCCATCGAGGAGGGCATCGGCCAAATCTTTGAATTTCACGTAGCAGCCAATCAGGAAGGGGCCTTTTGTAGGAAAATCCTGCTTCAACTGAAGCAACTCCGCCACCGCTTGGTCGGCCTCTCGCTCTCTCACCAACTGGCCCAAGGCCGCGGCCCTCAGGAGCGGGTCCCAGAACAATTGGGGCATCTGGAATTGTTGGGCCTCCTGAAGGGCCTCCATATACCTGCCTTGGCGGTAGAAATAAAAATATGGCGCTAAATGGAACCAGCCCGGGTAGTGGGGATTTAACTCGATGCCTTTCCCCAAAATGGCCAGCCCCCGGTCCCATTCGCCATAGAGCGCCAGGAGCCAACCCAGATACCCGATGAGGAAGGGGGAGTTGGGGTTGAGAGCCAAGGCCTTCTCCGCTTCCTGCAGGAATAGGTCCCGTTCATTGTAACGGAAATGGAGATTGGCCATGGTTGCCCGCACCTGTTGGTTCTGCGGATCCAGCGATACCGCTTTCTTGGCAAAAATTAGGGCTTTTTCCAGGGGGGTCTCTAGGGGAGCAAATTGCAACGTGTAGTTCATGACATAAAGGTGCGCCAAAAGGGACCAAACGAGGCCGCATTCCGGTTCCCGAGTCACGGCCTGTTCCAAAACGCGCAGAGTCTCCTCGAAGCTCTCGGTAGTCAAGACGTTGACATGGTGGTAGAACCGGAGGAAGGCTTCATAGGTGTCGAGAGATGCAGGGGGCTTCTTCCTGGACTCTTTGGACAGGTTCCGGGGGATGATGCCATACTCACTGCCGATTTTCCCCGCTACTTCCCGGGCAATCTCCTCCTGCAAGGCTATGAGCTTGTCAGGTCTCAGTTGGCGCTGGTATTGATCCCCCCACACTTGCAGGCCGTTTAACGTATCCACCAAGCGGACCGTGATTTTGATAAGCCTGGCTTCCTTGCGGATGCTACCCTCCAAGAAAAATCGGATGTTAAGGTCGCGGCCCACTTCTCGGGCGTCAAGCTTCGCGCCTTTCCAGCGAAGAGTGGATTGGAAGGCGATAACCCGCAAATCCTGGTAGCGGGCCAGTTCATTGGTTATTTCTTCGGCCAGGCCATCGGCAAAAAACTCTTTCTTCTGGCCGCCCGTCAGGTTGAGCAAGGGCAGCACCGCCACGGATGGCCCTGGGGGGAGTGTCAGGACAGGTTCATCCAGAGCCGCCTTCGATGCCTCTACCCCGGGTTCCTCCCGGGCAGCCGGATGAAATGTAGGCACATAGGCTCCCTTAGGGATGTCGATCCGTATGAGGTCCTGCCCGTCTTGGGTCAGATAGTAGCGCTCCAGAGCCCGGCGTAACCTGCCGCCCTGAATCCTCACGATGGTGTCTTTACCCGCATCAAAGTCGGATTTCCGCCCAAAAACCTCGGTGGCCACGGTGTAGCCCTTAATCTCCTCGGCGCGGCCGGACAAGGTTTTTTCCACAACAAAACGGAGAAAGTCGCCCAGCATTGGTGAGTTCTGAAACTCAGGGCTCGCCAGTATTTTCTCCAGTTGCTGCCTGATGTCATCGTCAGGAGGGCTATGGCAGTCGGAACCCGATAATGATGGGTCGTTGGGCTTAGAAGACATTGGCACTGCCCTTAGGGGGAATATTGATAAGCAATTAATTTGTTTGATGATAATGAAAACCAGGGTTCATGTCAATACCCGTGAGTCACCGTGAATTACTTGTCTTAATTTACCTTATCTACTAAAAAACAAATATGAACCCTGACGACATTCAGGCAAAATCCACTGGGTCCGGTTTCTCCTTGATCATGGAGCGATTTCCCGAAGAGGGACAAGCCTTGTGCCGCCTCTTTCAGGGAAGCCTGTCCTTCCAATCCCTCTGCAACGACTATCAGCAGTGTTTTGATGAGCTGCAACACTGGCAGCAGTCAACCTCAGAGGAGGCCCCTGCCTGGCGCGATGAGTATGCGAATTTGCTGCTGGAGCTGGAACAGGAGGTTAGGGAATACCTGGAAAATCCAGCCGCCTTCAGTACCGGCCCCCGATAAAACCTAGGCGGAAAGGGCATTGTGACAAGGTCGTCCGAACAGGGTTGAGCCGATCGAGGACTGTCCTTCAGAGAAGGTGCCGGTAAAAGGTCCCACTGAATTATGCTGGACAATAGTTAGGGAGAAACTTCATGGACCTCGTGAAGAAGAAGTGTTGCAATAGAGTATTAATCTCTGCCCTGATCTTCCTGTCTGGTTTGCTCATCCTGGTGCAAGGCTGTGGCGTCGTGAGAGCCAGAAACCCGGTGCCGCCGGCGTACATGGACGAAGCGCAGGTGGTGGGCATGCCGGATGTTAGGGGATACGGCGATTCGCCTGATGACAGTATGCACCGGAGCGCAGTGGAATCCATCCGCCAGGAGTTGGCGGCTCAGCCCGGCAAACCGGCCGGCGTCTTTGCCACCCCCACGGTGGATATCCTGGCCCTCTCCGGCGGCGGGGCTGACGGGGCCTTCGGAGCAGGGCTGCTTTGCGGCTGGACCGAACACGGCGACCGGCCTCAGTTCAAGTTTGTGACCGGCATCAGCACCGGTTCGCTTATCGCGCCATTTGCCTTCCTGGGGCCGGAGTACGATCAGAGGCTCAAGAAAGTGTACACCACCATCTCCACTAAGAATATCTACAGAGTGCGCAATCTTTTGAAGTTGTTGCGCTCCGATTCCATCGCCGATACCTGGCCCCTGGCCGAGCTGGCAGCCAAGTCAATGGATGACGATATGCTCCGGGCCATTGCTAAAGAGCACCAGAAAGGCCGCCGCTTATTCGTGGGTACCACCAATCTGGACGCCCAACGCCTGACCATCTGGGACATGGGGGCCATCGCCTCCGTCGGCACCCCGGAGGCTTATAAACTGTTCCGGCAGATCCTACTAGCGTCAGCCTCTATTCCGGTGATGTTTCCCCCCATTTACCTGGAGGTTGAAGCCGGCGGCCACAAGTATGACGAAGTCCACGTGGACGGCGGGGTCGCGGCCCAGGTGATCACTTACGAGTTCGTTTTCAGGCCCCTGGCGGTCAAGAACGAAGCCAGGGGGAAAGACGCCAAGCCCCGGCCTGGCCGGATGTATATCGTCCGCAACAGCAAGACCAAGCCCGAGTGGGGCGTGACCGAAGCCGGCCTGAGAGGCATTACCGAGCGGGCCCTGACCACCATCATCAAATACCAGGGCATCGGCGACTTATACCGGATTTACGCCCTGAGCAAGCTGGACGGGTGGGACTTCAATCTGGCCGAAATCCCTGAGGATTTCAACGTGCAGCGCCAGGAAGAGTTTGACCGTAACTACATGAATCAATTGTTCAACCTGGGCTATGACCAAGGGCGCCGAGGCTATTCCTGGATGAAATATCCGCCGGGATTGCAGCAGGTCGTGGAGGCTGAAGAGAAGGGCAAAACCGCCGGGAAGACCTCACTTCGGCAAGAAGGACGATAAGGAAAAACGAATGCTTATACCAGAGGAGAAAAGCTAATGAAGAACTGGGGCCAAGAGAGAGGGAAGGCGGCATGGGACCGTTTACCGGGTTGGTTGACTGTCATACTTTTCGCATCAATCATCTTCACTGGAGTGGCCCTTGGCGCCGCCAATTACGAAGCCCCAAGTGAAAAGCGAGCCTCCGAGGTGTTGCCGCCCAATCTGAGGTCCGGCACGCACTTTAGGGTCCAGGACCGGGTGGCGGCGGACGGTTACATGCTCCGCTTCACGGTGAATTCCGATTACGGGACCTTCCCGGTCACCGGCGAGTATGGCCTGCGCAAGCTCATCAAGGAAATTCAGGCCATTGCCTCCCTGAAAAAGACGAGTAAGGGCGAGGCCTTCGTGCAGGGGGCGAGGGGCAAGGCGCAAGAGACCGTGGAGTTTGGGGCCAATCTCGTTGTTAATCCCGGCGAAACTCTGGCCAGCGTCCCAGAGGGGGTGGCCAAGTTGTTCGACAATCTCGGTACGGGTCTGCAAAAACCGCGCGAGCCCCGGCGGGACACCGTGGCGGCACAGCTTTTGAATGTCTCCGACGCCAAGCGCAAAATTGCCTATGACCTGGGGGTGGACGTCTACTCCAGCAACCGGGTGCTGCAAAATGAATTGGACGGCTTGAGTAAGGCCCAGGCCCTGGGATCCCTGGGTGTCTCGGCTGCTATCCCTTATGGCGGCGGGACCCTGGTGGGTATCAGCAGGATGTCCCAAACCGCCGGCGAGGTCAACAGGCTGCTCCGGGATGAATCCCCCAGCGGGCTCCGCAATGTCAACGAAAGGAAGCTTCAGGCCATGGGGGTGGACCGGAGCCTGACGGAAAGGTTCCTCAACAGCACTCAGCTCAGTCCCCGCCATAAGACCGTGATCGTGGCCAGCCTGGAAAAGTTGTCCGGGGCTCGGGGCCGGGATGTTTTCATAAATTTTGCCTTGCAGGCCACTGATGAGGCTTCGGCCAACTTTATGCAAAATATGGCGGAAATCCTGGCGGCCTATCAGCAAACGGTCTCCCCCATCCAGGAGATCACGGCGCCGGGGATCATCCTGGCCCGGGCGGCCAATGGCACGGTGCTGATTCCCTTTCCTCTGGACTATGGGGTATGGACCGTGCGGGCTGAGCGAGTGGTGAAGAATACCCTGGCTGGCTACAAGACGCCCAGCGGGAACCCGGCCAGGTTTGAGCTCTGGGTGACCGGTGCGGTGTCGCCCCTGGCCCGCCGTCAGCTTGAAGCCCAGGGGATCAAGGTGGTGGAGAACGTGGACCGGCGCATCGGCATGATGGATTGATGGCCCTCCGGCTAAGTATAAAAATGAATTAGAACTTAAAAGGAGAGGTTGGTCATGAACAGAATGCATCCTGCTAATAAGTATATGGGAATGGCTATCCGGGACACTCGGATGGCGACCATCTCTGAGGTCAAGGCAACGGACGCCGGGAAGACCTCACTTCGGAAGGAAGGAGGGTAGGAAATAACCAAGGTTTATATCAGAGGGGAAAAACTAATAAAGTTACTTTCAATCTGGTAGGAATTGCCAGGGAAAGCAAAGACTATCAACCAGATGAGGAGAACGGCATGCGAGCCAAGAACTTTCTTGGGATTTTGATGGTGGGGATGCTTCTGGCAAGCTCCCCTTTGCTGGCCCAAGTGGCCCAGCAGCCGAAGGCAACACCACCACAGGCCGAAAAGTCAGCTGCGCCGGCCTCCCAGGCCCCGGCGGTAACGCCAGAGCCTGACCCACGCCAGGTTTTGCAAAAGATGTGCGATTACCTCAAATCCCTCAAGGAGTTTTCCTTCAAAGGGGAGGTCACCGACGACCACACTTACGCGGCCGGAGACAAACTGCAGTTCGCCTTCGGCCTGGAGGGCTATGTCAAGCGGCCTGACAGGATCCGGCTCAATGCCAAGGGAGACCTGCTAAACAAAGAGTTTTTCTACGACGGTAAGGCCATCACCATTTACGACACTGTGAAAAAGGTCTATGCCACCGCGGCCATGCCCTCTACCATCGACGAGATGCTGGCCAAAGCCAAAGAGGACTATGGAATCAGGAATGTCGTGGCCGAACTAGCCAAAACCAACCTCTTTGAAACAATCACCAAAGGGGTGCAAGATGAGGTCTATGTGGGCGAGGGCACGGTCTTCGGGGTCAAATGCCAGCACGTGGCCTTTGACAACGGGAAGGTAGTGGCGCAGTTTTGGGTTGAGGCTTCGGACAAGCCGCTGCTCCGCAAGCTCGTGCTGACCTATAAAGATGTGGACTTTTCACCCCAGTGGACCATGTATCTCACCGAATGGAACGTCTCTCCCCAACTGGCGGACAATTTGTTTGCCTTCTCGCCGCCTCAAGATGCCGGAAAAATTGATTTTATGACGATAAAGGAAACCAAGGCCCCTGAGAGAGGCCAAGGGCAGCCTAAGAAAAAAGGAGGTCCGTCATGAGACTGCTTAAATATAAATTCCTCTTAACCTTAATTTTGGCCATCGCTTTGTTGGCCCTGCCAATCCTTATTGAGGTAGCCCAAGCGCAAAGAGGCGGCGGCCGCGGTGGCGGTGGCGGTGGCGGCGGCGGTCGCGGGGGAGGCGGAGCCTCTGTCAGCGGCGGCGGTGGCCGCGGTGGCGGTGGCGGTGGCCGCGGTGGCGGATTCCAGGGCGGCGGCATGGGCGGCGGCGGATTCCAGGGCGGCGGCCGTTCCGGCGCTGGAGCAGGCCAGCGTCCTGGCGCTGGAGCAGGCCAGCGTCCCGGCGGGGGGGCTATCGCGCAGCGTCCCGGCGGGGGAGCAGGCCAGCGTCCTGCCCGTCCTGCCGGAGGTGGCCAATATGCCGGTGGGGCAAACCGGAATGTTAATGTCAACCGGAATGTCAATGTCAGTGGTGGCGGTAATTGGCACGGCGGCGGTTACGGTTGGGGCGGCGTGGCTGCCGGCGTCGCCGGGGCCGTGGCCGTGGGCGCAACGGTGGCTGCCCTCTCCGCTGCAGCCCGACCGGTGGTCTATCAAGGCACCACCTATTATCAGGATGGCGGCAACTATTATAAGGAGTGCTACCAAGGCGATGAGGTAACCTACTGCGCCGTGGAAAATCCGGGCTTCTGAGGCAGCCCGTCAGTAACTCTTAGCCTGACGCCAGAGAAAATCCCTGCCCCGGCGCTCACCCGGGGCAGGATATATCCAGGGAATTGCCACAGGTTAACAAGGGTTTGGTTTGAAGGAAGAGCTGATCACCTTCCCGCCGCGGGTCATGAGCTGAACGATTTCGGGACCTATTACCTGAACCAAGGCGACGCGGCATTTAGAAGCTGCGCGGGCAAACGCGCCGTATTCTTGACCGTTTTGATCGGCATCACGGTGGCGGGAGACGGCAAAGCGAACTGGTTCAAGGGGGTGCAGTTAATCACGGTTTACGTGGTCATGGCTGTCATGTTTTACTTTCTGCCTGGCTCCCAGTAGGAGAAAACCGGCGCATGATTCTGACCAAACTCCACCCACGGCATTTTTGGTCTACCGAAAGCGGTCTAACGGGCCTGCTTATCTTCTTGCTGTTATATCTTATATGCGTGAACTCCCTGAGCGAGTTCAGTTTCGACAGGTTTTTGGCCTGCCTGTTCTTCTCTCTTATTATTATAGCCGGTGTCCTGACCACTTTCAGACAGCGTTGGCTTAGCCTCTTTGTCATCTTTTTGGCGGTGGCCAGCCTGGGCCTCAATTGGGTTGAGGAACTCCGGCCAACGGTGGTCCTGGCCACCCTGAACGCCGGCCTCAGCTTGATTTATTTGGGGTTCCTGTTGGCCGTGGTAGTCGTCCAGGTCTTCCGAGAGGGACCGGTAACCGGACACCGGATTCGCGGCGCCATCGTGATTTATCTGCTTCTGGGCGGAATATGGGCGATGCTTTACCAGGTGGTAGCTTTGACCATCCCCCATGCCTTCCGCCTGTCGGAAGGTCTTGCCGGCGGTGATGCTGACGCGCTCTAGCGCCTGCTGACCTATTTCAGTTTCATCACCCTTACCAGTACCGGGACGGCGATATCACTCCAATCCACCCTGTGGCGCGCACGCTGACCATGCTCGAGGCCATAGTTGGCCAGCTCTACCCGGCTATCACCCTGGCCAGTCTGGTATCTTTGGCCGTTATGCACCAAAAGGAAAAATCCTAAAATTTTAAGATCTGAAAGCCCTGGCAAAGGGGTCCCTGAGAAACCATCATTCTTTAAAAGGAGTCGATTATGGATAGGCGGAAATTCATAAAGACCATCGGCATTGCCGGGACCGCAGCGGCGGTTCCCTGGCAGTTTGACCCCCGGCCCGCGATGGCAGCCCAGGAAGTTTTGCCGTGGCCGGAGCAGCCGTTTCGCGGCAAGATCGGACCCACTACCAAAGACTCCAAACCGGATTTTCCCAAAGAGGTGCGGGCTCCCAAGGGGGCCCCCAACATCTTGCTGATCATGACGGACGACGTGGGCTTTGGCGCCGCCAGCACCTTCGGCGGGCCCATCGCCACGCCCACCCTGGACCGCCTCGCCGCCAATGGCCTGCGCTACACCCAGTTTCATACCACCGCCCTCTGCTCACCCACCCGGGCGGCCCTGATCACCGGGCGGAACCATCATACCTGCGCCACCGGGATAATCATGGAGATGGGCACCGGCTATCCCGGCTACAATACCCTGATGCCCAAAAGCTGCGGCAGCATCGGCGAGGTGTTGAGGCAGAACGGCTATAATACATCCTGGTACGGCAAGAACCACAATGTCCCTGACTGGCAGAGCAGCCAGGTCGGCCCCTTTGACCTCTGGCCCACCGGGCTTGGGTTCGAATACTTTTACGGCTTCATCGGCGGCGACGCCAATCAGTGGAACCCGGCGCTCTTCGAGAATACCCGGCCCATAGAGCCTTCACATAACGATCCCACCTACATCCTGGACCGTGATCTAGCCGACCATGCCATCGCCTGGATACGACAGCAGCAAACCCTGGCGCCGGACAAACCCTTCTTCGCTTATTACACCCCGGGAACCGCGCATGCCCCCCATCATGCGCCGAAAGAATGGATCGCCAGGTTCAAGGGTCAGTTTGACCAGGGGTGGGATAAGGTGCGCGAGGAAACCCTGGAGCGCCAAAAAAAGTTGGGCGTAGTCCCCGCCGCCACCAAGTTGACGCCGCGGCCTGAGGCGATCCCGGCATGGGACACCCTGGACGCCGACCAAAAACGGCTATACGCCAGGATGATGGAAGTGTATGCGGGGGCCCTGGCGCACTGCGATTACCAGATGGGTAGGGTCATTGACGCGGTCGAGCAGATGGGCGAACTGGACAACACTCTCATCATCTACATCCAGGGCGACAACGGCGCCAGCGCCGAAGGCACCCTGCAGGGCTTACTGAATGAGATGACGATCTTCAACGCCATCCCGGAGGATTTCAAGGAAGTACTCCGCCGCATGGACGATCTCGGCGGGCCCATGTATTATAATCACTATCCTGTAGGCTGGGCCCACGCCATGGATGCGCCACTCCAGTGGACCAAGCAGATCGCCTCCCATTTCGGCGGCACCCGCAACGGCATGGTCATGTCCTGGCCAGCGCGTATCAAGGACAAGGGCGGCATTCGCTCTCAGTTTCACCACGTCATCGACATCGTCCCCACTCTGATGCAAGCCACAGACCTCAAGTTTCCCACGATGCTGAATGGCGTGAAGCAGAAGCCCATGGAGGGGGTAAGTATGGCGTACAGCTTCGACAACGCCTCGGCCCCGACACGGCATAAGACGCAGTATTTTGAGATGATGGGCAACCGTGGCATTTATCATGACGGCTGGATGGCCAGCACCACTCCCCTGCGTCTGCCCTGGGTCATGGGCCAGAGTCCGAACCCCGACGATTTTAGATGGGAGCTTTATCACATAACCGAGGACTTTAGCCAGGCCGATAACCTGGCGGCCCGGAACCCGGCCAAACTCAAGGAACTGCAGGCGGTCTTTGACCGAGAGGCACGAAAGTACAACGTTTACCCAATCCAGACCTCAACGCTTGCACGTCTGGACACGGCAAATCGGCCCAGCCTCACCAGGGGGCGCACCGTATTTACCTACTATCCGGGGATGGTGCGCATTCCGGAAGGAGCCGCGCCGGACATCAAGAACAAGTCATTCCGCCTCACCGCGGAAGTGGAGATTCCCGAAGGCGGCGCCCAGGGAATGCTGGTGACCCAGGGCGGCCGTTTTGCCGGTTATGGCCTCTACCTGCTGGACGGCAAGCCTGTCTTTCATTATAACCTCGCCGGTGTGGCCCGTTATCAGGTTGCGGGCGGTGATAAGGTTCCGGCCGGCAAGCACACCATTATGCTGGACTTCAAGTATGACGGCGGCGGCATCGGCAAGGGCGGCAACGCCACTTTAACCGTGGACGGCCAAAAAGCCGCGGCAGGCCGCATTGATCGGACGCTACCGTTCCGCCTCGCCCTCGATGAGACGTTGGATATCGGCGAGGACACCGGCACCCCGGTCAGTGAGGACTACGCCGATAAGATGCCCTTCAAGTTCACCGCCACCCTCAAGCAAGTGGTCATCAACATTGGTCCAGAAAAGCTCAGCTCCGAGGATCAGAGAAAAGTCGAGTAAGCCAGGAATCTGGCGATGGACGTCAAGCAATAAGCTTCCCGTTAATACCCGGGCGGTCGCCATTATCAGCAACCGCCCCCGACTCTCTGAATGAGTTTAATATTGAGGGGGAATAAGGCAATGCCTATCAGACCTGGCATGAGGGTTCTATCGGGGCCAGCTAAACAAGGGAATGGAGCCGATGCGCTGAAGCGCGCGGCTCATGCCCAGCGTTATCCAAATCCCTTGCCCGCCGGGATTGGGATGATTATATAATCAGGCTGTATCTGGAAACGCGGGTTCCAATTTGAAGAACAAATCCATAAGTAAAACAGCCATATTAGACACAGACTTTTGAGGTTAGCTATTCTGCAATATCTCGGGGGGAGGGAAAGATGAAAGAGAAAAGGATCATCGGAGTCCTGATGTTGGTGGCGATCTTCACCTTCGCTTCCGCGGCCTTGGCGACGGAACCCCAACAGGCGGGCGGCAGCGCCCCTGGCGAAGACGAAGAGAAAAATTTAACGGAGATCGGCAAGCAGCTCAACAACCCCATCAGCTCAGTGTGGAACATCGTCACCCAGAGTAACATGTATTTCTATAAAGGTGATCTGTCGCCGGCCTACCGCGGGCAGTTCGTCTTCAACTTCCAGCCGGTGCTCCCTATTCCTCTGACCAAAGACTGGACTCTGATTCCCCGACCGGTGTTTCCCATACTCTCCAATCCTTTTGTCACGGGGGTGAATCCGGCTACCGGTTCCCCTGATTGGAGTCGGACCGGCGGCCTCGGGGACATCGCCCTGGCCACTCTGCTCTCTCCCAATATTCCTGGAGCGATCTTGGGGTTCGGGCCCACCTTCATCTTTCCTACCGGCCCTACCCATGACCTGGGCCAGGGCAAATTCCAGATGGGGCCGGCGGTAATCCTGGGTTTTCTGAGTAAACAATGGGTGGGCGGCATCTTTCCCCAACACTGGTGGTCTATGGCAGGGGATCGGGGCACCCCGGTTACCAGCCAGACGAACATCCAGTATTTTCTCATTCGCATGTTGCCTGGAGCCTGGCAGGTGGGCCTGACCCCCAACATCCTCATCAACTGGCGGGCCGACAGCAGAAACCAGGTCACTTTTCCCATCGGCATCGGCTTCGGACGGACCTTCAGGCTCGGGGGCGTGCCCGTCCAGTCCACCCTGGAGTTCCAGTGGATGCCGGTACACCCGGACGACTTCGGCCAGACCTTCAATATCCGCTTCGTGTTCAAGCCGGTGCTGCCCAACCTGGTAAAGAAGCCAATCTTCGACTGACGGAGCGTGCTGCGGGTTGGCGATGATCAGGCCAGCTAACAACCGGTTGCAGCGGACGGCGCTGCCGCTGAACCGCGGTGTTATCCAAATGCAAGGTAACTGCTATGTTCCAAAACTTATCACCGAGCCAAAAACCTTCCATATCTAGAAAATATGTGCTCTTTGGGTGGCAGGCCCCGCCGCTTTCTCTGTCTCTCTTCGGCTTCCGTTGTCCCCATGCTTCTTGGGGTAAAGTTTCCACTGTTTTCGCTCCCAGAGGCCAGGCATACAATCAGCGTTAACGACTCGCGTTAACGACCCTGAGATAGATTCGTCTCCCTCGGCCAGCAGCCGCAATGCCCGGTCCCGGACCCGCGGCGTTCACCATCCGCTAGTCGCTTTCCGCGGTTCCCCCACCGACGCCGGCGCCAGCCTGAAGGATTTTCGGCCCTGGAACCCAAACCCGTCGGGCCTGGGACTCCCCCTTGGTCAACATGATCCATCCGGAAATTTTTTCAATTTTCCATCCAGGGGCGAGAGCAACAGACCCCACATAGATAGGCCCCAACCTTGAAATTTTACAATAGTTTTTACCTAAGAGTTTGGGCCAGCGGCCGAACCTGCGCCGGCATGGGGGCGCCGTTGATCTCGGGTTGAGCTATGAGACCCAGGGGACCATGGCCGGGTGGGGGCGCCGACGTGCCGGGCTGGACCATGCCATTATGCCTGGCCCGGTAGATGCCCCGGCTGGTGCGATTTTGCATGCCGGTGAGGCGGGCCCGTTCCTGGGGACTGAGAATACCATCAGCCCGCATTTGCGCCTCGGTATTGCGGATGCGACGTTGCTCCGCCCACAGCCGCCGGGCTTCTTGGGGAGTCAGCGAACCATCGCGCAGGCCCTGGCGGATGTGGGCCGCCTGCTCCCGTTCCCGTTGGTCGATCCAGGGGCTAGCGCTGGGATCGCCCGGCGGGGGCAGCGGCGCCTCGGCCACGCCTGGCGGCAAGTCCGACGCATAAACCATAATAAAACAAGCCTCCAGGCCCAATGACTACAAACTCACTAAAATTGATAATTTTAGATGAGTGTGGTATTTGTGATTTTTGAAGGAGATCAGTATTATGGAAATTGCAAATTGGTTGATGATTCTCGCGGTCTTTGCGGGTCCGATCGTAGCAGTCCGGCTAACCAGATATTTAGACAATAAAAAAGAAGTTCGCGAACGTAAGTTAATGGTATTTAAAACATTAATGGCAACACGAGCCATACCGCTATCCCCTAGTCATGTAGAAGCATTAAATAAAATCGATCTCGAATTCAATCCGAAAGTCAAAAAAGAAAAAGAGGTAATAGAAGCATGGAAAGCTTATTTAGACCTTTTAGCAACTACGAATATTCCACAAGACCAATGGATTATCAGACGTGTCGATTTACTGGTTGATTTGCTGCATAAAATGGCACAAGTTTTAGATTATGGGTTCGATAAGACAACTATCAAAAATTCATCATATTATCCTAGAGTCTATGGTGAAGTGGAAGAAATACAAACTGCTGTTAGAGGGTGGGTAAAACAATTAATAGAACAGAAGAGCGCAATTCCGATGTATGTAACAAATTTCCCACCTTTAAAACAACCAGAGGAAGATTAATATTTATTAAAACGATTATGTCCTTAGCTCTGCGAAAGTGATGGTTGAAGAGTTCAGGCAAGCGTGAAGCATGCGTTTGAACATTTGCGATTCCCAGAAGCGGCGGTTGAAAAGCGAATCAGGCTGCAGCCTGGGACCAACTGCAATGGTATGTATGAAAGCTATGGGAAAGAACTTCTGAAAACCTTAAATTGCCCAGGACATCTTTATCTATTCCTGTTTCTGGGCAAATCTGGCCCCCATGGCAAGGGCCTTCTCACAATCCTGGGGAAAGACCTCCCGGCGCCTCCAGGCCTTCTTCTCCGGATCAAACCGGTCCGCCACCACCTTGGCATAATTCTTAAACTGATAAGTATCACAACTACAGAGTGACTCCGAGGCCCCAAATACCATCTGCAACAACCTTTGATGATTGCCAAAGACCTGCTCGTAACCCCATTCTTTCATCAGTTCTTCGGTGACATTCATCGTATAAATAAACCCCGTGGGAATTTTTTTGGGGAAAAGCGACTGCGGCGGGTCGGTATAAGTGAAATAGGGAAACAGCAACCGCTCCATAAAAGACCGCATCTCCCCCGACACGTTGCCGAAATATATGGGGGAGCCCAAAATGAGGGCATCCGCTTCCTCAACCTTTTTCAGGATCGAGGCCAGACCATCCTTGACGGCACACCTGCCATAACTTTTGCCGCCTCTGGTTTTACAGGCAAAGCAACTCGTGCATCCGGTAAATGTCAGATCATACAAATGGATGAGTTCGGTGTCAGCCCGCTGAGAGGCGGCTCCTTTAAGGGCTCTCTTAAGCAGGGTGGCCGTATTCCATGCTTTTCTGGGGCTGCCGTTAACTGCCATGACCTTCATAAATTTTCCCTCCATCCTTCGCCGATTGGCCCGCGAGCTTGATAGAATTACCATATTAATCTGAGATTATGCGGCAATCTTGGCCACAGCAGTAAAAAATGGTTTTGGGGACCTCTTGGCTTCGGTGAGAATCTCCCAAAGGTGCAATTCCTTAAGCCGAATGCTCTCATCTAAGGCATAGTACCATAAATTTCGCTGTAAAAGGAATCACTACCGACCTGGGGCGCTCTTTTTAGGCTTCTCCTGTGATTGGACCACCGACAGGCCGGATCTGGTTACGCCATTGCCGTCAAAATGAGGATGGCCTCCGGCCTGGTTGTCTCGGCCCTGGCCGGGGGGTCCGGCGTCCAGCATTCGCCAACCACTTGCCACCGGCGGCCCAGCCAGCCTGAAGGACTTTCGGCCCCAGGAGCAAAAGCCCAGGACGGGACTCCTACCCCTCTGGTCAATATTATCCGTCCGGAAATTTTTCGATTTTTCGGTGCGAGATGGCCTTCCGGGGGGCCTTTTGGGGTTTTGTAGCCATGCCTCAAAATACCCCCTACAAATGCTTCACGCATTTGTTATGGGCCGTTCTCCACCCTGTCTGACCATCTTGCCCTTGTCAACGGCGAAAATCGTGGGTGGAGAGTAGAACCCGGAGACTGGAAAATCCCTCCCCTCGGTCAATATGATTATGCGCTGGCTTTCTCACCGGCGGGGCAGCCGCGACCTTTCGCAGCGTTCACGGATAGGTCTGGCGGGTCGGCATGATCAGGATCTCCTGGGGGTTGACGTTGGCCGGCTGGGCGAAGGCATAGACGAGGGCGTTGGCGATGTCCTCAGCCTTGAGGGCCTCGAGCTGGTCGCGGCGGGCCTTCATCTCCTCTTTGGGTATGTTGGAACCCCAGTTGGTATAAACCGCCCCGGGCTCGATCAGCGAGACACGAATGCCCTCAGGGCCGAGCTCCTTGCGCAGGGCGTCGTGCAGGCCAACCACGGCGAACTTGGTCGCATTGTAGATGGCAAATCCTGCAATGCCGTGGCGCCCGCCCACGCTCGAAACCGTCGAGATCATCGCGCCAGGGCGGCCGCGCATCAGCGGGATGGCCTTGCGGGTGCAAAATAACACCCCATAGAGGTTGGCGTCGATGGTGGCCCGCCATTCCTCGGTTTTGCCTTCAGCAAAGGCGCCGCCATATCCCACTCCGGCATTGTTGAAGAGCAGGTCAAGGCCACCAAATCGATGCTTTACTTCGGCGAATAGGCGCTCCACGGCGGCCTCGTCGCCGACATCCGTGGGCAGGGCAAGGGCCCGCTCGCCGAGCTCCTGGGCCAGGGCCTTGAGGCGATCGGCTGAACGCGCCGCCAGCACCACCTGGACCCCCTCGGCCACCAGGGCGCGGGAGGCGGCTTCGCCGATCCCGCTCGATGCCCCCGTGACCACCGCCACCTTGCCCCTCAAATCGATCAATTGCATGGATAGACTCCTCCTCTGATGAGTCTCTACTTCATTCCTTTTAATTCTTCAAGCTACAGCGAGCTCGAACCGAGGGAAATTTCTTGCCACGCCCGGCGGTGGCATGCGCATATAGCTTCGCCTTCCCTCTGCCCCACCATTACCGTGCTGTGCTGGCCCGGGGTTCATAGGTCGCAAATCGATGAGGTGCTTGTTTACCAAGGGAGAGGTACGCCCTAAATCGGAAGAAAGATACTTTTTCAGCGAAAAATATGCTACTGTACCATCAAGGCGGGGATTCGGTGTCAAGAACAGGAGCTTTGGGGGATTTCCCCATGGCAAAGGGGTCCCCAAAACCATTTTTGGACTGCGGTGGCCAAGGCTGCCGCATAATCTCGGATTATTTCCAGTTATTGGACATTTTCTGACAGGAGGGAATACATGGCTGAAGATTTACTGGAAAAGGGCGCAATAATGCAGCGAGACAAAGAAACTTACGCCATTGCGCCCCATATTCCCGGCGGGATTATCACCGATTTCAACCTGCTGCGCCGGGTCGCCGACGTGGCGGAAAAATACGGCGTCAAGGCCATCAAGCTCACCTCGGCGCAGCGTTTTGCCCTGGTGGGACTCAAGCTCGAGGACCTGGACCCGGTCTGGCAGGAATTGGGGTTGGTGCCCGGGGCGGCCATCGGCCTGTGTGTGCGCTCCATCAAGATCTG
>JBEKDQ010000024.1:0-15857 GCA_050014275.1 Desulfobaccales bacterium
TAAAAACCGTACTGATTCCTCCCAAAATCCAGGCTTAATTCATGATGCCGATTATGAGAATGCGCTGCGCGATTCTCACAATCGCCTATTTCATATCCGGAATGTTTCTCACTCGACCGATAAGGCCAATTCGTGGCAAGTAATTCGCTATTCAAAGGAATTATATCTATAACGCCCGGAGAATTTCGGCTATCCTGCCGTCCATGGGAGGATTCAGCTCCAAAAATAGAAACTTTCTGGAATTCTTTCCGGGCAAAGAGGTTCCCAAAAAAGGCTGTGGCATAATCTCAAAAAATACTTCCTGGACATAACAGGGAATCCGGAGTATCCGGCACAGCAAAGAAGAGGCCGGGGGAACTTGTTAAGGTGGATGCAACAACCGCCAATGGGCGCCTTGGCGCCTGGATCTGCGCTTTGGGGCTGGTCATCTGCCTAATGGGCTGTCAGCCGCGAGTTCATAAAGCGCCACTGTTGCCGCCGCCACTGCCGCCGGCGGCGCCGCTGCGCCGGCCGGTGCGCCCCACTTTTTATGTGACCATTAACCGGCTTAGTTTGCGTGCCTGTCCCGGCATGGATTGCCACAAAATCTCCACCCTGGAATTAAATGCAGAAGTGGAAAAGATGGGGGAGATCGAAAATTGGACTCAGATCAAGGTAAAAAAGGATGGGACTATAGGTTATGTAAGCTCACGCTATCTCTCCCCGCAACCCGTGGAAGTTGCACAACCCACCAAGAAAAAACGCAAGAAGGCAAAACCTCGCAAAGCCACCAAACCTCCTGAAGCCGCAGGCGAAGAGGGCAAAGCCGGGCCCAAGAAGCAGGAGCCTTCACCTCGGCTCCCCCGGGCCATGTAGGAGGATACAGGAATCAAGATCCTGATTTGCAGGATAAACTACCTGCGACGGGAGATTTGCTGTCTGATCAATCCGGCTATCAAAGAGGAAACTTTCCGGGGTTAAACTTATTGAGAGGGCTCCCCAAAAACGTTTTTTGACCGCGGTGGCCAAGGTTGCCGTATAATTTCAGAGGAGGGCTTTATGCGGCGGCCTGGGAAGATGGATGTAAAAATTAAAATCATGGTTCTGGGTCTTATGGCCCTGCTCATCGGGGCTTGTGCCACCGCTGCCAACAAAAAGGCCCAGCAGTTAGAAGAAGATTGGAAGGGCAAAAATTTTAACGACCTGATTGCCGCCAAGGGACCGCCCGACGAAAAATTGGACGACGGACAGGGCGGCAAGATATTTATATATTCCACCTATGAATATGAACAAGCCTCTGTATCAGGGAGCGGGGGTAGCTCCTCTCGCGGCGGAGGTGGGGGTGGCGGGGGTCGGCAGGGCTCTGGCGCCGGAGGTGGCTCCTCTCGCGGCGGGTCGTCTAAAACTTCATACCTCCGCTCCGAGATGTTCTGGATAAATCCCGATGGATATATCTACCGGACCGCCTACCAGCGGAACCGCCAATAATTGAAAGAGCGAGGCCAGGGTAGAATTTTCATAAGGTGCCTTGGCCAAACCCAAAACCGAAAACCGTCTCCTTTGAGCGGCTACCCGCACCATTTTCTCCTGCAATCCCCGGAAGCTAAGCAAGCCACCTGGCAAAAGAAAAGGAAGGACTTCCGGCAAGGCTGTCATGACATGGAAGGGCTTTTTCCGGACAAGATGCCATTAATCATCAGACATACTATCCATTTCATATCTGCAATTTTTCCCGCCGCACTGATAGGGTCTTTTGTGGCAAGTTCGAGTCAGTTTCAATGCCCGGTGACGGGTGTGTCCGGGGAATCAGCCTTTCCCCTATTGACCCATTACCTGGCTGTGCTGGCCTGGGATCAGGTCCGCTTAAGCCAGCTTCCAACTTATTCCTCGGGCCGCGTCTTTAGCCTCTTGATTGTTCGCTCCCCTTGTTTAAAATAGTACGTACTGAAATGCACACTCTCAAAAAAGGAGGTGAACCTCAATGGACTCTGCAAAGCTTAAGCGACTCCTGGCCGGGGTAAGTATCGCTGGACTGCTTTCCGTTGGCGGACTGGCGTATGGTCAGGGTACCTCTTGAACAGGTACAAAAGGTGCCGGGAGCACCAGTTGAAGCGGTAAAAAGGGCAGTGCCGTGAGTACTGCCGAACCTGAAAAAAAAGAGGTAAAACCCCAAACAACCTGTCCCGAGGCCAAAAAACCTGTGCCCGAAAAGAAGCAAAAAGAGAAGCCAACCCCCGAAGCTGAAACGCCAACCAAGTGATGAAATAGCCCCCCCCGCATTACCACTCAGCCGGGGGGGCTCCTGGAATCTATGGCTCCCCAAGACCGCTGTGCCAATATTTTCCCCGTTTGCCGGGAGATTCTAAGTTCAGAATCCTGGTGCCGGGCAGTTGCCCTGCACCCACCTGGAGAACCTTGGGAGAGGTTCCCGGACACTCTAGAGCGCCTGACTGACGGAGGCGACCTTCCTCCCTATATCCCCGATCTGGCTCGCCTGGAATGGACGTATTGCCAGGTGACTGAGCGAGCGAGGCCCACGCCCCCCCTGAAAGGCCCTGCAATCCTAAATCCGACGCTGGAGCTGGTTTCTTGCCGCTGGCGTAACTTGCCGCAACTTCTATCCAGTAAGAGCGCCGGCGCCGCCGTGGTTTCCCAGGGGGAGGAATTGGTGGCCGTGTGGATGGACAAGAATGGTCAGGTCCATCTGGAGGCCGCCCCTCCCAGCGATCTTGTGGCCCTGAAAGTGATAGTGGGCGAAGCCAGCCCCGAGGAGGTGGCCGCGCAGGCAGGCAGCTCTTTGGGGCTTCTGGATGCCGTGCTCCGCCAGACCATCCGGCGCGGCCTCATCCTGGCGCCACGATCCAGCTTACGTCGCGACTCCGCCCGGTTTGGCCCCGAAGCGGAGGTGCCTGAGCAGTTCGGCGTCGCCCAGGTTTTCAGCCTTCAGTGGCACCTGACCCAGGCGTGCGACTTGCACTGCCGCCACTGCTATGACCGCTCTTCCCGGATTACACCCTCATTGGCCCAAGGGTTAGACATTCTTCGGCAACTACGGGCTTTTTGCCAAAGCCGGCACGTTTCCGGCCAAGTCTCTTTCACCGGTGGCAATCCTTTCTTGCATCCGCAATTTTTCGACCTGTACCGCGCTGCTGCCGACCTGGGTCTTGGAAGCATAGTGCTGGGGAATCCTGTGTCCGAGGAAAAGCTGGAGCAGATGCTGGCCATCAGTACCCCGATATTTTATCAAGTGAGCCTGGAAGGACTTGAGGAACACAATGACGAGATCCGCGGCCGGGGAAATTTTCAGCGGGTCTTGAGCTTTCTGGAAACCCTGCGGCGCTTCAAGGTTCCCTCTATGGTGATGCTGACCTTGACGCGGGCCAATCTCCATCAGGTACTGCCACTGGCGGCATTGCTTCGCCCCCTGGCCGACGATTTCTTCTTCAATCGCCTGGCCCGGTTTGGTGAAGGGGCCAGTTTAGAGTTGCCCGTGATAGAAGACTATCCCGCCTTTCTGGCCGAATACCTGGAGGCCGCCTCCCAAAATCCCATTCTGGGTCTGAAGGACAACCTGTTCAATATCCTTCTGGAAGAACGGGGTCTTGAGCCTTTCGGAGGCTGTACCGGCTTCGGCTGCGGTGCGGCCTTCAGCTTTGTGACGTTGCTTTCGGACGGCGAAGTGCACGCCTGCCGCAAATTTCCGTCCCTCATCGGCAATCTCAAGACTGCGAGCCTGGAGGAGATTTACGATTCCGCGGCGGCCCAGCGTTACCGCCGGGGCTGCCTCACCTGCCGTAACTGCTCCCTCCACCCTGCCTGCGGCGGCTGTCTCGCCATCACCGCCAGTCTGGGCGGCGATCCCTTCACCGATCGCGATCCTTTCTGCTTTAAGCACCGGCAATCCTGAAGGATTCCTGCCGTCCTGGCATCTTCTCTCCACTCCATCTGCTCGTGGAACAAGAGCTTGAATATTCTATTGATATGGATGGTATCGCAAACTTATTATATCTGGAGAAGGAAATCATTATTTATCGAATCTTTTAGGAAACTCTGACTAATATTGGACAACATGCCCAGGCTACCAAGGTAGAGATGGCTATCAAAAAGTGCGGGAAAACCATCTATTTTAGTGTGAAAGATAACAGAACCGGGTTTAATGTGGAGCATGTCTTGGCCAGAACTACCACCGCAAGAGGAATGGGCTGGGATCTATGGAAGAACGGGTACGGATGCTGGACGGCACTCTTAAATTATGGAGTGCAGAGGGCAAAGGAACCAAGATTTCTTTTCTTTTACCTATAAACATCAATAAGCCCAATTAGGCGGAACAACAATTATAAAGTTGAAAGGAAAATCGACTGGCTCATGACCTGTGGCAGTGCGAATATCTGCTATGACCCAAAACTTATCACGAGGGCAAAAACTTCCCATATTCATTCTAGATGTGGAACTTCTGCCTCTACGCAGATAATTTTCGCTCCTGGCAAGTCAGTGCGCTTTAACTTTCATCTCTTAACCAGAGATTTACTGCGGCTGCGGCGGCTTCAGACAGCCCGGAAAACTTTATAATATAGGAATCTCCTGGCTCTCCCACACCCACCACCTTAGTGTCAATCAGGAGACCCGGCTCCGCCGGACTAGAAATCTCTATTTGCAGGGCGTCAAAGATCTCCAGAGGCAGCTCCGTCTCCAGTTCTGCGCCGGTAGACGATAACTGGACCAGTCTCCCCTGATAGGGCGCCGCGCTGACTTGTTTGCCGGTTATGAGACGGACCAAAACCGATAACGGGGCGGCAAGCCGGATGAGGCCCGGAACCGTGTGCGGTAGGGACTTATCCTTTTGCTGGGCGACGCCCCGCACTTCCCAGAGGCGGATGGCGCCTTCCACTCCCTTGGCGTAAGCTGATAGTGGTCCGGCGAGTTCAAATTGGGGGGCGACGGCCTGATAAGTGGACTCGGAGATGAGCACCTGTCCCCCCATGGTGAACGATTCCAGGCGGGACGCCAGGTTGACTGCGTGACCCACTACGCCATATTTAATCCGCATGAGTGAGCCCATATTGCCTACCACGCAGAGGCCGGTGTTGATGCCGATGCCCATCTCCATCAAAGGTAGGTTCTCTCCCTCATGAGCGCGATTCATTTCCTGGCGGGCCAATTGCATGTCGATGGCACAGGCCACCGCGCGCCGGCCGTGCTCCGGGTCCCTGTCCGGAGCGCCAAAGACCGCAAATAGGCTGTCTCCCAGGAAGTCCACCACGAAGCCCTGATGCTGGGTAATGATTTTGACCATGGTGTCAAAGTGGGTGTTCAAGATCTGGACCACTTCTTCCGGCCGGGTCTGTTCCGAAAAGTGAGTGAAGTTGCGCAGGTCGGAGAAGAGAAGCGTCACTTCCCGCCGTTCACCGCCCAGCAAGGTTTCCTGACCTCTGACGACCACCTCCCGCACGATCTGTTCAGGCGCGAAGCGGGTGAACGAGCGGAGGGTGGCTTTCATCCGGTCCACGGCCTGTTGCAGCAGTTGGATTTCGAAGATATGTGATTGGATCTGGAACTTTTCGTCCAGTTGAAAATTTCTGATCCGGTCAGTCTCAGTGGCCAGCAAGAGGATAGGTTTGGAGATGCTGCGGGAGAACAGCAACACCATGAGCGACGCCACTCCCAAGATGGCCAGACAGATGAGGAAGACCCCCTGGTTGATTCTCTTCACAGCCCCGATAAAGTCATCCTCGGGCACCACCACGATCACTTTCCAATTTTTCCCTAGGCAAGGGGAAAAGTCCCGGAAGGTGGCCAGGTATTTCTGACCGCCGGTCTCGACGGCGACTCGGGCCGCGCCCGAAGTCTGATTCTCGTGGAAGGCCGCACTAATGCTGGAGATCCCCAAATCCCACACATGAACGGTGTGCAGGACGCCGTCTCCCATCTGGCTGTTGATGATGCGAGTGGCGTCCGGGAAGGCCACCAGTTCTTTTTTTTCATTAATAATTAAAGCCAGGCCATGTTCTCCGATGCGCAGTGATTTCAGAAAAGTGGAAAGTCCGGTCAGTTCAATATCTGAGCCAATGACTCCCATTACCCTCCCCTCTGGGTCCAGGACCGGATAGGAGACACAGATACCCGGCTTCTGGGTGATATAAAAAATAAACAGATCCGTCACATAGAGGCCCCGTTTCTCTTGGGCGCCTTGATACCAAGGACGCAGGCGGGGGTCAAAGGTGTCGCTGGAGGAGGTTTTAGTCTTGATAACTTGAAAATTTTTATCCCAATATTTCCAGGTGGTGAGGGGAGGATTGAGCCCGCGGCGGTTGATGAGTTTGGTGGCGGTAATGCCATCCGGCTGGCGATTGGACAGAAGAAAGTTTCCCGCCTGGTCACCAAATTGGAACGTGGATATCCGCGGGTAAGCCTGCAAGACCTCGATGGCATAATGCTCCAGGCCCGCCGGGTTGCGAAAAGCCAGGACCCCGGCGCTGGCCAATTTGGAGCTCATATCGGTCATGGCGTCCACGGGTTCCAGGAAACTGGTGGTACGGCTGATGACGGCCTGGGTGGTTTGCTCCATGAGATCCCCACAGAGCATCAACACCACCCGGGTAGTGTTGCGGTAGAAATAGAAAATTACCACCAGAACGGTGGCTAACAGCAATCCCCCGAAGGCAGTCAGGATATCCACCCACAGGCTTCTGCTCGTATATAGGGAACGCCATTTGCTCATAAGGGGTGATTTTACAGAAATTGCTGAGCTTGGACCTTCTTATCTGAGGTTCTGCAGCAACCCGGGCCAGCTCATTCCCAGAGAGGTTTTGGCGACCTCTCTGGGTTTAATCACGGCAAGCTTCTTTTTTTTGAAATCAATTTGTCTTATGATAGGTAGGATAGCACAAAATTTCCTCAGAATGTATCCTCCTCGCGAATGTTGGACATGCCCCCTTTGGTGAGCAGATTATTCCTAGGAGACAATCTAAGAACCCCAGGCCAGCACCGCCCGGCCGGCTGCGGCAGATAAGCGGCCTGTAACAACTGCTCCCGAATCCGGGGCCAGAGCTCCTTAGGATAGTCGGCCAGCTCCTCCACCCTCATACCGTCTATCCCCGGGCTGCCCTTGTTAGCCTTGACTCGTTTCAGCGCCCTCACCAGATTATCTCGCTGACAGACCTCCTCCATCAGACACTCAGGTGACGCCGGGCTTTCAGTGCCATACCCCGCCTTGACGGCTTCAGTCCCTCCACCGGCAGCCTTCGGGGCTTCACCCCTACCCTCTGCCGCAAAGGCCAGCTTCATCTGGTTCTTCTGCTGCTTGGCCGCCACGAGAGATACGTCCTCTTGCAGCTCCATACCGTTCGGCCCTTCGGTGAACATCCACCTACATCCACCTACTATGGCCTCTGCTGAATCCTGCACCGCGGTCAGAGGGCCTCACGACCCGCTCAGTCCCGCATCCGGTACTCGTTGCAAGCCTCCCGAGGTAAGCACTGCCGCCTTCGCCACACACCTGCCGGATTTACAACCCTGGCCCTTGGTGATATGGACTTCGCGATCATTCGCCCCTTGTCCGGCCAAACCTGCCTCGTATCCGGTTCCTGTCCGTCAGGTCGTGGCTTTGCTCCAATCTTCCTTCAGACCCCGCCTCACGACGGCGCCCTTGCGCTTCGCTAACCCTTCACCTCCATCAGGTTGGGTAGAGGACTTTCACCTCCAAGCTGCTGTACATGCTCGGCACACAATGAAAAAGGGCAGGCCCTTTGGCCTGCCCACCGTAAACCCAAAACCGAAAACCGTCTCTTAAGCCGTGGCCTCTTCCCAGAGCGGCGCTTGCCACCAGGGGGGCTGTCTCTCCTGGCGGCCTGAAGGAATCCAGAGGCGCCAGTTGCTCTCCCGGCTCATGAGCAGTTGCAGGAAACTGAGGTGCAGTTCGTGGCTGCCCTTGCCCACTTCCAGGTGGCCCAGGAGGGGCAGGCCCAGGAGGGCCAGGTCCCCCACCGCGTCCAGGATCTTATGGCGCACGCACTCTTCCGGAAACCTTAAGCCCCCGGGGTTCAAGACTCCCCCCTCATCCAGGACTATGGCGTTATCCAGGGAGCCCCCCCGGGCCAGGCCCCGATTCTGAAGAAACTGGATCTCCTTGAGAAATCCGAAGGTGCGGGCCGGGGCGATTTCGCTTATAAAACTCTCGGAGCGCAGCGGCACGGTGTAGCGCTGCCGCCGGATGAGGGGATGCTCAAAGTCGATAGTGTAGGTGATGCGGGGCACCCCGGGCCTCACTCGCATCCATTGCTCCCCCTGGCGCAATTCCACACTTTCCCGCACCATCAAATAAGAGCGGGGCCAGGCGAGGGACCGAAGGCCGGCCTCGGCGATCAGCCGGGAAAAGGGGGCGGCGCTGCCGTCCATGATAGGCACCTCCGGGCCGTGCACTTCGACGCGGGCATTGTCCACCCCCAGGCCTCCCAGGGCCGCCAGCAGGTGTTCCACCGTGGCCAGGGTGGTGCCATTCTCCCCCAGGGAGGTGGCCCGGGTGGTGGACACCACCCGGGAATAGTGGGCCCGGATCTGCGGACGGCCCGGCAGGTCGGCGCGCACAAAGAACACGCCCTGGTTGGCGGAGGCCGGGTAGAGGGTCACCTCCACCCGTCTGCCGGAGTGCAGGCCGATGCCTCTGAAACTTAGAGGCTGGGCCAGGGTCTTTTGCCAGATCATAACTTCCCCCTGAACTCCTCTGGTGCAATCCCCATGCCGGAGCGGCTGAGGCCGGGGGGTCAGGGCCGCGGCACCCGGCCAGGTTGCCGGGATTTAGGAAGGTTATCTCTCCTAAAGAACCGAACCGCGGGCAAGAGCCTTCCGGCGCGCTTTGCAAAATAAGTTGCAAAAAAACCACAAAACCGGCCCCTTTGTAGCAAAACCCCCACAAAGGATAATGAGCCGGGCCGGGGAAGGCCAACCGACCCCAAGGTTAAGCTCCGGGACTCTCCAGGTCTCCGTTGGGGCTTAACCTGCAGGTCAGGCGGGCTGCCCGACCGGAGACTCAGCGGGCAGGATTTGATAGGCGAGACGGACTCTTCTGGAAAAACTGAGATATGCATACCAAACACTGAAATAGGAGAGAAAGGGTAACAGCCTGGGGATGGTATCTCCAAAACTTGTCGGATTAGCGCCCAGAGGAAACATCATAAACGGCTGGAGGACCATGAGAAGCATCATCAGTAACAATTGGGTTATCAGGAAAAGCTTAACAATCTTGACGGCTTTGGGTTTTAGCTGCCATAGGCTCAGCCCGGCATAAAAACTGAATATGGCTAAAAATGTCGTCGCCGCAATGACTCCCAGATGGTATGAAAGTGACTGTCTGAATAAGAATAACTGTATGGAGCTAGCGCCAGGATAATACATTCCCAAGGCGGAACTGGCTTCGTAAATACAGGAAAATGGGATAATTAAGGTCAGATTTATGCATAAAAACAACAGCCAGCCTCTGACTTCCTGCTCCCTACCCCTCTTCGGGGATAATTCCCGATCAACCAGCTTCAGGGTCGCAAGGGTTTCAAGGGAAGGCGCGGTCGGCTCCCGGAAGGCAACTGCCGGGGCAGCCGGCCCCCGGCACTCGCCTGGCGGCGCCCCGCAACAGCTACAGTTGTTGGCCTCCGGCGATTTTTCCAGGACAACGGAGCCCCGGGGAACGAAGCAATTGGTTATCTTTAAAAATGCCCGTTTAACCCTGAAAAAGTAGAGTGCCAGGAACGGCAATCCCAGGGAAATAAAAAAATCTCCGACGCCGCCGCATTGGCCTCCGCAGAAGATACACATCTTCACACCCCTTGGTTGCTGGGGACATTATATCCCCTTTCCGGCCATCCCCTCAAAGAAAAAATGGGGGCGGTCGGCAAACCGTCCCCGGGAAAGGAGAATTGTTAACTTCTCTTAATTCTCTCGCCTCATTCGATCTCGGCCGGTGGATACTGCAACCTGGCCCACCACTCGGGTTCCAGGTCCGGGAAGACGTCGTCCCGCTCCCGGCAGAGTGAGAAATAATTCCAGTCCTCCTGGGGCAGGTCCCCCTCCGCTGCGTAACGCCGGACCATGGCGGCCAGGCGCTTGAAGTCATCGCGATGCGTCACCAGCCGCAGTTCGGCATAATCCCGGGCGCTGAAGGTGCTGATGAGGAACTGCCAGTCTGAGGACTCCAGGAGGAAGAGGGAGCGGCCACACTGCTTCAAGAGGTCAATAAGGCGCGGGTCGGAGGCCCCGGCATAAAGCCCGGCCAGTTCTTCCATCTCCTGTTCGGCCGGATAGATATGGCGCCAGGTCCATTCGTTCATCTCATTGAGCCAGATCCAGTGGTAGCCCCCTTCTCCCCAGGAGCCCTCCGGCAGGGAGATGACGTGCCGGGGGGCCGCCTCTTTCAGGAGCTGACTGCCGGGGCTGAGGCCCACCTGGGTGTGGGCCTGGAAGCGGCTCAGCACCTCATAGACCCACTCCGGCCCCTCGAACCACCAATGGCCGATGAGCTCGGTGTCGTAGGGGGCCACCACCATCCCCGCCCGGCCATGCTGCTGGCGAAACTCCGTCAGGATGTCCACCACCATGGAGACAAAGTGATCCGCCTGTTCTTGAATCCGGGGGGTGGTCCACTCCGGGTGGTAGGGCTGTTTGTCCGCCAGATCGGCCTTGGAGCTGGTTACCTCCCAGTAACGCAGCCCCCCCGGATAGCGTTTCTTGTGGAAATCTAGATAATTGCCGTCGCCGGGATATCCCCATTCGCCGCTCCACACCTGGAGGCCGGTCTTGGGGTCCCGGGTGAAGACCGCCACAGGGCGCTTGCTCTCCGGGGCGGAACTCACCAGATAGACCTGGTAGGGGGATTTATCCTCTTCCTCCGGCCGTTCATGGTACTGGGAGGCGAACCGCTCCCAGAGGCGCTCCAGGGCCTCGAAGCGATCCTTGTAGACCCCGATGGCCCGGCCTCCCTTGAGGAGGTGGGAATCGATGAAGAAGTAATCGAGGCCATTCTCCGACAGGAACTCCTCCACCCCTTTGCGCAGCACCGGCTCCGCAGCCAGATCGGACAGGGGCGGAGCCCAGAGGTAGCGGGGCCGGTAGGCGCATTCCGGCAGCCAGAAGCCCTTGGGGTCCCGGCCAAAGTGGCGGCGGTAAGTGGCCACCCCCTGTTTCACCTGGGCCTGCACCGCGGTGTCCCGCCCTAGCAGGGGAAGATACCCGTGGGTGGCGGCGGAGGTGATAATTTCCAGGACCCCCTGGTCCATGAGTCCGGTAAAGGCCTTCAGGAGGTCCTGACCAAAATCCTCCCGGAAGGCTCGCAGCAATCCCCGATAGTGGTCTTCCCACATCCGGGCCAGGGAGGCGAAATGGCGTTCACCCAGCTTCTCAAAGTTGCCCAGGTCTTCCCGGGCCCCCTGGATCTTCTGGTCCAGATATTCGACGAACTCCCGGCGGAAGGTCTCCGCGGCCAGCATCTCCGCCAAAATTGGGGTGATTCCCAGGGTCACCCCGGAAGTCAGGCCCTGGGCCGCCAGGCGGTTGAAGACCTGAAGCAGCGGGATGTAGGACTCCGCAGTGGCTTCGTTGAGCCAATCCATGCCGTGGGGCCACTTGCCGTGGCCAATGACATACGGGAGGTGGGAGTGGAGCACAAAGGTGAAGTATCCTAACGGTTCAGACATGGTGTCCTCCTGTCAGCCCTGGGGCGGCCCGTGAATTCGGGGAGATCCTCTTATCCGGCCGGATCAGCCGGATTCTTAGAGGAAATATAGGGCAGATGGGCCATAGAAGCCAGAAAAAAAACCAGCAACGCGCCAAGGGTGAGCAAAATAGCCAGGAGCCCCTTGTGCTCCAAGCCCGCCCTGGCCGCCACCGATAATCAGGAACCCCTGGCCGCGGTAATCAGGTTGGTGAGCGCCCCGGGACCCTAAGGGGGTACTGGGGTGCAGCGATCCGGTGCGCCGCGGCCCTGTATATTGGTCATACCTTCTCTGCCTCCGAGTTATGGGTAAAATGCACCCATGGATTAGGCCTATTTACCCTTCTCCGCCCTGGCAAAATATTAAGACCGAATTTTTGCGTCTCAAGGGGTTGACAAATTATTATTTGAAATTAACTGATTAGCAAAGAAGTTAATTATCTTGACAGTAAGGTACAATTATTGCATAAAATATTGCATGAAACAATGTTAACCTGTAAGGGGGGGATTAATAATGCCGATCTACGATTACCAGTGCGTCGATTGTGGGGGCCGGGACCAACGAGTGGCCGGACTTGATGATCACACGGCCCTGTGTGCCCAGTGCGGCGGCTTGATGCTCCGCCTGGACGAGGATGTCTTCCAACCGTACTTCGAGGAGATGCTGGAACCGGCCTGGTCAGAGACTAAATCCAAAGCTTCTCTGTAATCTGGGGGAAAAGTACGGTACCAGAAGCCCCTCTGTGGAGGGGCTTTTTTCTTTATTGTTTAACTTAAACCCTGGCGCCCCCAGTAGTGTCCGGCAAGGTTTTTGCTATGAGGCAGGCAGTAGGGATTTGTGTGAACTTAGCTATGTCCCTTATCTGAGCAATTCATGGAATTTACAAGCTATTTCCCTCTCTCCCCTTGGGGGAGAGAGGGCAGGGTGAGGGGGGTATGTAACGGCCGATGAAACCACCCCTCACCCGGTGTCGTCCCCTGGCAGGGGAGAGGGGATTTATTGCATCGATATAATATGTTGAATATCGCTGAAATTACAATGGCATAGAGTTTAACTGCGAGATAGTGTAATCTTCCCCTTGCAATTTTGTCGCCGGACACTACTGTGGGGGCCCCCCCCGCAATTTCCCAGTCAACTACCGAGATCGCTATTTTTGCCGGTGATGCTTATTCCGACCTCTCCAAAATCTCTGGTCCGCACAAATTCACAAGTGGTAAGCCGTCATCTTCCAATATTCTCTCAGTCTTTATCAGGCTTACTGCTGTCATCCGGTCTCTTAACTTTAGAGAGGGGCGCCGAGCGCCAACAATTCACTGCCAGCCATCTCCCATGGTTCCCAGGCCTCCTCCTTCGGGGAAAACAATTGGCAAAATGGTAAATCCCCTGCGCCCTTAGCCGCTAAAATTATTAGGATGAAAATCGCCCCTGGGCTAAGCGGTGAATGAGGTATGACAGCCGCGCCTGGCTTTCCACCTTAAAGGTTTGCAGAGGTTTCGCTTTGCTCTTCCACTTCCTTAGGCACCTTGGGGTATTCTTTCCCCTGCCAGGCGAGAAAGTCCCCTTTGAGAAGATAAAGGTTGGTAAAGCCCATTCTTTCCAGTTTTTCGGCTTTTTGCCCTTTAAAATGTAGCCGCAAGCTTAAGTTTAGGAAAATTCTTAATAAAAAATGAGCGCAGGCTAAAGCCGGCGTTACCAAACATGTCGATATTTTTAAAGGTATTTCTGAAATATGACACTATCCCCGCTTTCCCCGAGGTCTGGTCTCGAGCGGAAGCAGGTTGGTGGTATCGGCCTCGGATTTATGGTAACGTAAAAATTTCATGGAAACCATCGCCGACCTGCACCTCCACTCCCACTATTCCATTGCCACCGGCCGGTTGGCCGACCTGGAGCATCTGGACCTTTGGGCCCGGTATAAAGGGCTGCACCTGGTGGGCACTGGGGACTGCACTCAACCGCAGTGGTTGAAAGAGATAGCCGCCCGGCTGGAGCCGGTGGCGGAGGGGACCTATGTCCTTAAAGAGGAGGTGGCCCTGCCCCTTGAGCCAGACCTCCGGGGCCCCGCCTGGCAGGAGGCCACCCAGGTCCGCTTCGTGGTTACCGGCGAAGTCAGCGCCATCTATAAAAAGGCAGGGCGGGTGCGCAAGGTCCATCTGCTGCTGCTGCTCCCCGGCCTGGAAGCGGCCCAGCAGCTATCGGAGCGCCTGGCCCGCCTGGGCAACGTGGCCGCGGATGGCCGCCCCATCCTGGGGCTGGATGCCAAATACCTTCTGGAATTGGTCTTGGCAATCGATCCCCGCTCCCTGGTGATCCCGGCCCACATCTGGACCCCCTGGTTCTCCGTTCTGGGGAGCAAAAGCGGCTTCGATTCCTTGGAAGAATGTTTTGAAGATGGACTGGCCCATATCCATGCCCTGGAGACCGGGCTGTCCTCCGACCCGGCGATGAACTGGCGGGTGGGGGCCCTGGACCGCTTCACCCTGGTTTCCAACTCCGACGCCCATTCCCCCCAGAAGTTGGGACGGGAGGCCAACCTCTTGACGGTGCCCCCCACCTATGCGGATCTGAGTCGGGCCCTGCGAACCCGGGAGGGTTTTGCCGGTACCCTGGAATTCTTTCCCGAGGAGGGCAAATATCATCTGGACGGGCACCGCCATTGCGGTCTGCGCCTCAACCCGGAGGAGGCCGTGGCCCTCCAGGGCCGCTGCCCCGGCTGCGGCAAGCCCTTGACTTTCGGGGTGTTGCACCGGGTCGAGGACCTGGCGGACCGGCCCCCGGGAGCCTCTCACCCCGGGGCCAGGCCATACGAGTCCCTGATCTCTCTGCCGGAGATCCTGTCCGAGGTGCTGCAGGTGGGCCCCGTCAGCCGGAGGCTGCGTCAGCGCTATTTCCGGCTGCTGGAGGCCCTGGGCCCGGAACTGCGGATCCTGCGCCGGCTGCCCCTGGAAGACCTGGCCCGGGAAGGGGGAGAGAGTGGCCCTCTGCTGGCCCGGGCGGTGGAAAAGATGCGCCTGGGCCAGGTGCACATTGCCGGGGGCTACGACGGAGAGTATGGGGAGATTCGTCTGTTCACCCCGGAAGAACGCCGGCAGTTGCAGGGCCAGGGGGCCTTTTTCAGCCTCTCCGCCGCAGTTACGGCCACCCCCGCGGCCCGGGAACCCACGGCGGTTTATGATCGAGGTCCAGCCGCCGCCGAACCCGCCGAAAACTGGAAACCGGAAACCGGAAACCCTCCCCCAAATGATGCCCTGCTGGGCTCCCTGAACCGGGCCCAGCGCCACGCCGTCACTTATGTGGGGCCGGCCCTGGTGGTGGCCGCCGGCCCCGGCAGCGGCAAGACCCGGGCACTCACCCACCGCCTGGCCTACCTGTTATCCCGGCGGGGAGTGCCGTCCCAGGAGATACTGGCGGTCACCTTCACCCGGCAGGCGGCCGGGGAAATGGCGGACCGCCTTACGCGCCTACTGCCGGATTTTCCAGGGTTGGAGCGACTCACTATCAAGACTTTTCATGCCCTGGGGCATCAACTCTTGCTCGATGAGGGGGGCGGCGGGCGTCAGGTCGCGTCGGAGGAGCAACGCCGCCACCTCTTGCGGCAGGTGGCCCGCGACCACCATCTCCCCTTGGCCGCCCTGGAAAAGCAGATCACCTCTTGGAAACAGGCCCTGAAGTATCCCCGGGACCTGGGGGAGGAGCATGCAAGGGAACCCGGGTATCTGGCGGCCTATCGCTCCTACGAAGCTGCCCTGGAAACCGCGGAATTATGGGACTATGAAGACCTCATCGCCCGCCCCACCCTGCTCCTGGAGCGGCAGCCGGGAGTCCGGGAATCTCAGCGGCGCCGCTTCCGCCACCTGCTGGTGGATGAATATCAGGATCTCAACGAAGCCCAGTACCGCATGTTTCGGTGGCTTGCCGGCCCCGGCGCCGAAATCATGGTGATCGGCGATCCGGATCAGGCGATTTACGGCTTTCGGGGCGCTTCCCCCAGGTATTTTTCCAGGTTCCTGGAGGATTGGCCCCAGGCGCAGATATGCCGGTTTGAGGAAACCTACCGTCTGCCGGAACCCATCCTGCAGGCGGCGCAACGGCTTAAGGCCAGCGGCCCCGAGCCCCCGCAGCCCATGACCACCCATCAGTCCGGGACCAGTCCTTTGATCTTGATAGAGGCGGCCAATCCCG
>JBEKDQ010000025.1:0-15687 GCA_050014275.1 Desulfobaccales bacterium
GCGCGGTGGGGGGCATCCCGGAGGTGGTGCTGCAAGACCAAACGGGTTTGCTGGCGCCCCCCCGGGACGCCGCCGCCCTGACCCTGGCCCTGCGGCGGTTGCTGGCGGATGCGTGCCATCGCCGGGATCTGGGCCGGCGGGGCCGGGAACTGGTGGCGGCCAGGTTCTCCGTGGAACAGATGGCCGTCGCGGTGGAGGCGGTGTACCAGGGGCTGAGTCAGTGACCGGTAGGGCGCAGTAGTGTCCGCCAAAGTTTTTGCTATAAGGCAGGCAGTAGAGAATTGTTTGAAACTTTAGGTATTCCCACTAACTAATCAATTCATAGAATTTACAAGGTATTTCCCTCTCCCCCCTTGGGGGTGTTTGGACCGGGGAGAGGGCAGGGTGGGGGGGGTAGGCAACGGCCGGTGAAGCCACCCCTCACCCGGTGTCGTCCCTTCGCAGGGGAGAGGGGATTTAGTTGCATCGGTATAATATGTTGATATCGCTGAAATTACAATGATCTAAAGTTTGACTGCGAGATAGTGTAATCTTCTCCATGCAATTTTGTTGCCGGACACTACCGGTAGGGGCAGACTCTTGGTCGCCCGGTAAGCCGTGAGCAGTAACTAATTTTAACAATTACCAAATTTTGATACACTATCTGATTTTCTAAAAAAAAAATCGAGACTCGCAACTCGCAACTTAATGGAAAAATGGAAAATCCCTGGATCATTCCGGCTGTGGCGGGCCTGGCTATCCTCTGGCTCGCCTCCCTGGCGGCCATGCGCTTCTGGACCAGGAGGCAAATGATGGAGGACTTCATGGCCCGGCCTGGCCGCTGCGAGCTGCCCCGGCCCAACGGCCAGCGGCTCGAAGACCGGGCCGCCCTGGAAATTATCCGGAGCCGCCGCCACCGCTATCTCTGGAACCGCTGGCCCGAAACGGCCCTCTCCTTTTACGCCATTCAGGAGATGTCCCTGGAGATTATGAAGGAGATTGCCGGCGTCTATTACCCCCAGGAAGAGGAGCCGCAGCTCAAGGCCTCCCTGGCGGATCTGCTGGCTCTCCATAACCGGGTGGGAAGCCGGCTGGCGGCCTGGCTGGAGACCGCTCCCATCCGCACCTTTAAGGACCTGGAGCTGCAATCCATTATCCGTTACTATGGCGTTTATCAAAACGTGAGAAATCATCCGGTGAGCCGATTCATTGTGCACCATCGGCTGCACCGGCTGGCCCAATGGAGTTGGGCGGCCTTCAATTATAATAATCCGTTTTATTGGGGCCGGAGGGGGGCCTATGAATTGGCCCGGCGACTGCTGTTGGCCCGCATCGTCCAACTGGTGGGGGAAGAGGCCATGGTCCTCTATGGCCGGCGGGGCTAGGGTTCAACCCCGCTATCTTCCGGGCGGCGCCGGAGGCGGCTTCCAAAGGGTGGGTATCCCACATGCTCAGGAACTTTTCATAAGCAGGACTTAGGCGATGGATCTCAAAAGGCCCAGATATAACCGTGGCTCAACCCTTGATAACTAAACTGGGCAGCGTCCTGGCCGGCTGCTGGTATCGGCTGGACGCCCGGCACCGGCGCATCACCTTGCGAAACCTGGAGTTCGCCTACGGGCCGGGGTTGGCCCCCGAATCCAGGGAACGTCTGGCCCGGGAGATCTTCCGCCAGTTTGTCCTGTTTGGCTTCGAGGTCCTGGAGCTGCTCCTGTCGCCCCTTGCCCGGATTCGCCGCAAGGTGATCATTATGGGACAGGAGCACGTAGAGGCGGCCCTGGCTCAGGGCCGGGGCCTGATTGCGGTTGCGGCCCACGCTGGCAACTGGGAATACACCGTCATGGGCTATGGCCTTAAGTATGGGCCGGTGGCGGTGGTGGGCCGGGAGCTGGACCACCCCTGGGCCCGGGGGCTGGCCAGATATTTGCGGCAGCGGGGCGGTAACCGGATGGTGGCCAAGCAGCGGGGCCTGAAGGAGATCCTGCGCCTCCTGAAACAGAACCAGATAGTGGGGATCGTCATCGACCAGAATACCGCGGCGGAGGAAGGGTTACTGGTGGACTTCTTCGGTCATCCGGCCCGCACCAGTCCGGTAGCGGCGATGCTGGCCCGGGCCCGCGGCGTGCCGGTATTGCCCATGCTTTCCCGGCGGCTCCTTGGCGGGCGCCACTTGATGGTAATTTTTCCGGCCATCCCCATGGTGAAGACCGGGGAGGCCCAGGCGGACCTGATCCGGCACCTGGAACTCCAGAACCGGGCCATCGAAGCCTGGATCCGGGCCGAGCCAGCCCAGTGGCTGTGGCTCCATCGGCGCTGGAAAAACCAGTTTCCGGAGATTTATAAAGAGGGCTATCAGCTTTCAGCAGAAACCGGAAAGTCAGATCAAACTGGCGTTTACTTCCAAGAAAAAGGCGCGTAAGACGCGCCCGGCTTGCTAAGCCGGAATTCAGTTCCAGCGAACCGAAAATCGAAAACCGAAAACCTTCTTCAGCGAGGGAGAAATGAGCCAAGTCGACAAAACTTTTTTAGCGGCCTTCCAGGAACGGGTGGAGGCCCAGGGGATCAGCCGCCATTTCGGCCTGGAGTTGGAGGAGTTGGGCCCCGGGCGGGCCCGGGTGGGGATGAACTGCCGCCCGGAGATGGCCAACATCCTGGGGATGGTGCACGGCACCGCGATCTTCGCCTTGATCGACGAGGCCTTTCAGGCCGCCTGCAACGCCCATGGCACGGTGGCGGTGGCCCTTTCTATGAATCTTACCTTCCACGCCGCCCCCCGGATGGGGGAGCGCCTGACGGCCCGGACCCGGGAACTCCACGCCGGGCGGCGCACCGCCACTTACTTCATCGAAGTCACCGACCCCCGGGGGAGCCTGGTGGCCTCCTGCCAGGCCCTGGCCTACCGTAAAGAGCAGCCGCTGCCTTTGGGCGGCTTCTAGGGTCAGGCCCCAGATTTCCTTTAATAAAAAATATCTTTCATCTTTAGGACGTTAAAATGTAGAGCAAGCTTCGGCTTGCGAAAATCCTCAATAAAATGAGCGCAGGCTAAAGCCCGCGGCTACAAGAATATGCAGATATTTTTAAAGGTATTTCTGAAACACGACGCCAGGGACCGCATCTTCCCCGGGGGCGGCGGCTCCTGCCACCAGTCATCTTTTAAGAGGAATCAATCGGGAAGGAAGGTTCAGGAAGGGGGCTGCATTTCCGTTGGCAAACTGCCGCCGCTTATGCAAAAGCTCTGCCGGCCACTGCCGCCGCCAACTGAAAACCGCTTTTACCCCCCGGCTCGCATCTCGTTTACCCGGTTGCGCAGGTGGTTCACTAGCGCATTGTAAGAGGATTGGTGAATCACCTGAGCGAACTGGAAGCGGTAGTTGCTCACCATGCCGACGCCGTCGATGACCACGTCGTAAACCATCCAGTCGCCGGAGACGTTTAGCAGGCGGTAAACGATGGGGATCCTATCATTGGCTTGCACCACCACGGTGCGCACCTCGGCGTAGCCATCTTCCAGGCTCTGGCCGGGGTACTCGATCTGCAGGTGCTTGGCGAACCGCTCGATCTTACCAGCGTAAGAATACTCCAAAAGTTCACCAAAGAGGCTGACAAAGTCATCCCGCTGGGCATTACTGAGATTATTCCAGGGGGCCCCCAAGCTCCTTTTGGCCATCTCCCGGTAGTCGAAGTGCCGGTCCACGAGCTGTTTCGCCAACCGGCGCCGCACCTGCTCTTGGGACGGGCCGGCGTAGGCCGGATTATTCATAATACCCAACACCTGGTCAATAACGTCTTTCACCACCTGCTGAGGTTCGGCCGCCGCCGCCGGCGCGGCCAGGGTTAGGAGGCTAACGAGGACGAGCAGGGCAATGGTCTGGTTCAGCAATCTGGGCACGAGCCACTCCTTTCTAAAACCGTCGGCGCCGCGGAAAACCGGGGGAACCGCGCCTCATGTCGGCGGGGCGTCTCTCCCGGCGGGACGGCCGCGCACTGAGTTAATTTAATCATTGGCGAGGACAAAACTCAAGTGGCCGCGGCGGACTCTAGATCTTGCCGTGGATGCGGCCGCTCTCCCTGCACCGATGCGACATCCGTGCCACCGCAGAAAAAGGTCTTAGCCGGAATCAGACCTTGCCGTGAATGAAGGTGCTGATCAATTCTTCCAGGTCGATGCCGCTCTCGGTGTCGTGGATAGTGCCCCCCGCAGAAATGAGCTTTTCCGAATTGCCTGGAGAGAGTTGGACAAACTTGTCGCCGATGATGCCTCTGGTGCGGATGGAAGCAATGGCATCGTCGTGCAACTGGAGACCCGGCTTCAGGCTAAGGGTCACCGCGGCCTGGTCTCCCGGCGTGAGTCGAATGGTTTCCACCCGGCCCACGCGTACCCCGGCCACTTCCACTGAGCCCCCTTGTGCGAGCCCTGAGACGTTGTCGAAATTGGCGACGACCCGATAGCCGCTTCCCCAGACCTCCATCTTGCCCAGGTGGATAGCCAGGTACGTCAGGCAAAGCAGACCCAACAGGACAAAGCCGCCCACCGCCAATTCCAGATTACCCCTTCTCATAACCTCCGCCTATTCTTCCAGGAGATCGATTGCGCCCTTGAGGAAACTCTGCACCACCGGGTCCGGGCAAGCCTGGATCTCCTCGGGCGTGCCGCAGGCCACAATGCGGCCTCGATGCAGCATGGCCACCTGGTCGGCAATGGTGAAGACCTCCGGGATGTCATGGTCAACCAGCAGGGCGGTGTAGCCGCTCTCCCGGTGGGTCTTTTCGATCAGGTGAAAGACCGTGTTGATCATTGGGGGGTCCAACCCGGTAACCGGCTCATCGAAGAGGATGATCTCCGGTTCCTGGATCATGGCCCGGGCCAGGGCCACCCGTTTCTTCATGCCGCCGCTCAACTCATCGGGGAACTTGGTTTCCACCTCGGACCGCAGATGCATCTGCTCCAGACGCAGCCTCACCCGCCGGGCGATCTCGGCATCCGGCAGGTGGGTCTTCTCCCGCAGGGGAAAGGCGATGTTCTCAAAGACGTTGAGGGAGTCGAACAAGGCGCCTTCCTGGAAGAGCATCGCAAGGTGCTCCTTGAAATCCCTTAATCTGCGGCCCCGCAAGGTGGCAATGTCCACCTCGTCCACCAGAATACGGCCCCGGTCGGGTTTCAGCAAGCCGATGAGGTGTTTCAACAGCACGCTCTTACCCTCCCCGCTCTTGCCGATGATTACGGTGATCCGGCCGGTGGGGATGGTGAGGTTGATGCCATCCAGCACCATTTGCCCGCTGAAGGATTTGTACAGGTCGATGATTTGGATCATGGGGCCTTAGTAGTCAACTATCAGCTTTCAACGAGTCTTGGTCGAAACTCGAAGTCGAAACCCAAAACTCGAAACCCAAAACTCGAAACTCGAAACTCGAAACTCAAGAAACCTCCATTACACAAAGAAGGAGGTGAGGACATAGTCCCAGGCCAGGATCAGGACCGCGGACAGGACCACGGTCTGGTTGGTGGCCCGGCTGACGCCCTCGGCCCCGCGCTTGGTGTAGTATCCCTTGTAGCAAGCCACCAGGATGATGGTAAGGCCGAAGACCAGGGACTTGACGATGCCGCCGTTGACGTCCAGGGACACCACGCTCCGGGCCATGCGGGAGAAATAGGAGCCGGAGCTCACCCCCAGCAGGACCACGCCCACCACATAGCCCCCCAGAATGCCGGTGACGTCGAAGATGGCGGTGAGCAGGGGCACGGCGATCAGACCGGCCAGGAGCTTGGGCATCACCAGGTATTGCATCGGGTTAATGGCCATGGTATCCAGGGCGTCCAACTGTTCGGTGATGCGCATGATGCCGATTTCCGCGGTGACCGCCGTGCCGGCCCGGGCGGAGACCATGAAGCCGGTGAGCACCGGACCCATCTCCCGGATGAGGCCCAGGGCCACCATCGACCCGAGGGCCCCTGTCGAGCCGTATTCCTTCAAGGTATAGTAGCCTTGCAATGCCAGCACCATGCCGGTGAAGGCGGCAGTGAGCAGGATGATCGGAATCGATCTGACTCCGATGGACTGAATTTCCTGCAAGAGGCGGCGGGGCCGGAAGGGCGGGACGAAGGCCAGGGCCAGGGCATCCAGGAGAAAGAGCTGCATGGCTCCGGCCTCGCGCACCAGCTCCAAGGTCCGGTAGCCTAAATGCCGAATGAACTGGACCATGGGATACCGTTTATTTTTTAAATGAACAATCATAAAAGGCAATCTTGAAGAGCTTATCAGGGTTTCAGGAAAACTCAAGCCCCTTCCGGAAAATCTCCCCTGCGGGACAAAGGTATTGACGGCCAACCCGACTCTGATTAACATTAAAGCGGCAACCAGGGCTGTCCGGGCTTGGCCGCGGCGGTCTGCGGCAGGAGGGTAAAATCTGGTTAGGGCCGCGATCCACGGGGCGGCCGTGCCAGGGTCAACGGGGGCCTCCAGGCCGCGTGGTGAACGCCACCCTTTGCCAAGCGCCGCTCACAGGAGTTACCGGTGAAATACATCGATGAAGTGGAGATCAAGGAAAAGGCCGTCTTTATCCGGGTAGATTTCAACGTGCCCCTGGACCAGAACTTCAACATCACCGACGATACCCGTATCCGGGCGGTGCTGCCCACCATCCATTATTGCCTGGAAGGCGACGCCAAGGTGATCCTGGCCTCCCATATGGGGCGCCCCAAAGGGAGCAGGAAGGAAGAATTATCCCTGGCGCCGGTGGCCCGGCGCCTGGCCTACCGGCTGCATAAGCAGGTGGTCCTGGCCCCGGATTGCGTAGGGCCGGAGGTGGACAGGCAGAAGGCGGCGATGAAGCCCGGAGATGTGATCCTCCTGGAAAACCTGCGGTTTCATGAGGAAGAGGAAAAGAACGACGCCCGCTTCGCCCGGGATTTGATGCAAGGGGTGGACGTCTACGTGGATGACGCCTTTGCCGTGGCGCACCGGGCCCATGCCTCGGTGGAGGCGGTGACCAGATATGCGCCCATCTGCGTGGCCGGCTTCCTGATGCGGGATGAGGTCCACTATTTTCACAGGGCCATGGAGGACCCGGCCCGCCCTCTGGCGGCCCTCATCGGCGGCGCCAAGATCTCCAGCAAACTGGCGGCCCTGAAAAATATGCTGGGAAACGTGGACAAACTCATCATCGGCGGGGCCATGGCCAACACCTTCCTCAAGGCCAAAGGTTATGAGGTGGGTCAATCCCTGGTGGAAGATTCCCTCCTGGAGGCCGCCGGCGAAATCATGGCCGCGGCCTTGGAAAAGAAGGTGAGATTCTATCTGCCGGTGGATTGCGTCATCGCCGACAAATTGGCCAGGTCCGCGGAAACCAAGATCACCCCGGTGCAGGAGGTTCCCCGGGATTGGCTCATCGCGGACATCGGCCCGGCCACGGTGACCCTCTTCGGGGAGGCCCTGCAAAGCGCCAAGACCATCATCTGGAACGGACCTTTGGGGGCCTTCGAATACGACGCCTTCAGCCGCGGCACCATGGCCATGGTGCAAAAGGTGGCGGATTCCTATGCCTTAACCATTGTGGGCGGCGGCGACACCGACGTGGCCCTGCACAAGGCGGGGGAGTACCAGAAGTTCTCGTATGTCTCCACCGGCGGCGGCGCCTTCATCGAGCTGCTGGAGGGCAAGAAGCTGCCGGGAATTGAGGCCCTGGAAAAGTGGGCCAGGGAGCACCCCGATGTCTGAGCGCCGGCCCTTGATCGCGGCCAACTGGAAGATGCACAAGACCCTGGGGGAGGCCAGGACCCTTGCCAGGGAAGTTCGCCTGGGGATGCCCCCGGGGGCGCGGGCGGAGGTGGCCCTGGCCCCGCCCTTCACCGCCCTGGCCGCGGTGGCCTCCGAGTTGGCCGGTTCCGCCATCGGCCTGGCCGGGCAAGATACCTTCTGGGAGCGGCAAGGGCCCTTTACCGGGGCGGTCTCCCCGCTGATGCTCCGGGACGTGGGCTGCCGCTACGTCATCGTGGGGCATTCGGAGCGCCGCCAGTATTTCGGCGAGACCGATGAGACGGTCAACAAGAAACTTTTAGCGGTTTCGGCTGCCGGGCTTATCCCCATCATGTGCATCGGCGAGAAAAGCGAAGATCGCCAGGCGGGCCGGACCCTCGAGGTGGTGCGGGGCCAACTGTCCAGAGGTTTGGGGGGCCTCAGACTCAGCGGCGAGCAGTTGGTCCTGGCCTATGAGCCGGTCTGGGCCATCGGCACCGGCCTCACCGCCACCCCGCAGCAAGCCCAGGAGGTGCACGCCTTTATCCGCGGCCTGTTGCGGGAGTCCCTGGGAGCGGCGGCCGCGGAGATCCGGGTGCTCTACGGCGGCAGCGTCATCCCGGACAACGCCGCCACCCTGCTGGCCGAGACGGATATCGACGGGGCTCTGGTGGGCGGGGCGTCGCTTAAGGCCGATTCGTTCCTGGGCATCGCGGCCGCGGCCGGATAGGGACATAACTAGTGGTCTGTTCCGCAATTGATTATCCATTGAAGCGGTTCATGGCCTGGCGGCCACACCAAAACGATGAAAATGCTTACCAAAAAAAAGAACCCGTAGGGCGGGAAAGCGAAGCGCATCCCGCCATTAGCATCGTGCCGCGGGCACGGAGGCGCGCCCCACCGACATCAACCAGCATTTTCAGAGAAAAATGATTTTTACCCCCCCTTTGGAAAAGGGGGGGTAGGGGGGATTTAATATAACCTCTTGAAATCCCTCTAAATCCCAGTAGTGTCCGGCAAGGTTTTTGCTATGAGGCAGGCAGTAGAGAATTGTTTGAATTTAGGCATGCCCACTAGCCAATCAATTCATGGAATTTAAAAGGTCTTTCCCTCTCCCCCCAAGAGGGAGAGGGCAGGGTGAGGGGGGTATGCAACGGCTGATGAAGCCACCCCTCACCCGGTGTCGTCCCCTCGCAGGGGAGAGGGGATTTAGTTGCATCGCTGATATCGCTGAAATTACAATGGTCTAAAGTTCAACAGCGCGATAGTGTAATCTTCTCCATGCAATTTTGTTGCCGGACACTACTGCCTAAATCCCCCTTTTTCCAAGGGGGACTTAACCATGCCGAATCCAGCCTTCCAGTCCTGATATTATGTCAAGCTAATTATGAAACACTCCACTATCAACGGTCAGCTATCAGCAATCAGCTAGAACAAAAAACCGAAAACCGAAAACCAAAAGCTGAAAGCTGAAAACTGACGGCTGAAGGCTGTTCTTCGGGCTTGCATCCTTCTGATAAGTCGTTTATATTGAAAATGTTATGATTACTCTCGTCATCACCGTCCATATCATCGTCTGCCTGGCCTTGATCATCATCGTCTTGTTGCAGCACGGCAAGGGCGCCGGGATCGGCGCGGCCTTCGGCGGCTCCAGCCAGACGGTCTTCGGCTCCACGGGCGCCGCCCCCTTTCTGGCCAAAATGACCGCGGTGGCGGCCATTCTGTTCATGATGACCTCTTTGGGACTCACCTTCATGGGGCACCAGAAGGAGGCTTCGGTGATGCGCGGGGGCGTCCAGCCGGCGCCCGCCGCTCCGGCCCGCCCCTATGCGCCGCCTGTTCCCGCCATCCCGCCCGCTTCGGGGCCGCCGGGCAGATGAACCATCTTGTTTTAGTGCCGAAGTGGTGGAACCTGGTAGACACGCCATCTTGAGGGGGTGGTGGGGAATACCCGTGCGGGTTCAAATCCCGCCTTCGGCACCATATATTTTGTAAAATAATCAATTAGATAACCTTCAATAAGCAGGCTTAAAAAGCGTCCCCGGATCGTCCCCAGGATAATCTGGGGACATTTTTTTTCTGAGGTTGACATTTCCCCCCTGATTGTGAAATAAGGAAGGTATCTGGAAATAGGTACCCTCTATAAGGAGGGGAGCCATGATTCTGATTTTGCGTAGATAGCCGGGATGCCCTGAGGGGGCAGCTCGGTTTTTTTTCGAAAACCTCAAGCGATTCAGGCCGGGAGTGAGAGGTTTATCCAGTTTTAAGGATAAGAGCGGAAGCGGTTGAGGAGCAAATAGCATGAAAAAGTGCCCTTTTTGCGCTGAGGAAATACAAGATGATGCAATCAAATGCAAACATTGCAAAGAGATATTGGATGCAGATGTTAACCCCGCTATTACCTTAACGGATCGCACAGAAGCAGGGAGGACTCAAACCCCACCCATGGAGAAAGTTGCTGTATTTTTCTCCCCGGGGAATATCTCACTTAAACATGAGAATAAGAAATGCCCAATGTGCGCAGAATCAATAATGCTAAAAGCAATAAAGTGTAAATATTGTGGACATATATTTGACCAGAGAGATGTTGAAAGGCAGGTAAATGAGAGAATATCAGAAATAGTCAAACAAAATATCGATGCAGGATTAAGACAATGCCCAATGTGCAACGGTTGGGGTGTGCATAAAGTACGCATCGAGGATGGGTCATGGGAAGAATGGTGTCCCCATTGTAAGAATTCGATTCCCAAAATACAAGTATCACCTGAGATACAGGAAATAACTAATTTAGAATTCAAAAAGGCTAATACGGCTATAAAAGGTGCATGGATAGCTGGCATTGTCTCTGGATCGATAACTTTAATTTGTGTAATAGGTGGTTTCTTAGGTATGGATTCATATAGTTTGGTAGATGTTTTATTGGCTTATGGCTTAAGTTATGGAATTTATAGAAAAAGCCGTATTTGTGCAATGGCGCTACTAATATATTTTGTAATATGTAAAATCTATATTTTAATATATGGAAGGGGTACTAACCCACTTGGTATCCTTGTGGGTTTATTATTAACTTTCTTCTATGCATACGGTGCTTATGGGACTTTTCTATATAATAAGCTTATTAGCAGAGAGGCAATTAAACGACTTTAATTAAGCTAAATTAAAGCAGAATACACAAACAGCCTTAATTTTAGTATAATAATTATCATATAATTGCCTTAACATAAATCATAGAGGTAAAATTATTATGAAGGAATGTCCTTTCTGCGCCGAAGAGATACAGGATGAGGGAATTAAATGTAAGCACTGCGGCGAATGGCTGGGGAAAAAGGCTCAAGCCTGCCCTCAGGGGCTTGAAGCAGAGACGATTGAGCCTCCTGAAACACAGCCTCAAATAGAAGGTGTCTCGCAGGAAGTTGATGAGGAAATCAAGAGAAAAAATGAAGCCCTGGTAAAGCAATGTCCTTACTGTGGTAGTTCGGATTTACGACAAGTTTTTCTGTACGGTGCTTATAAAGAGGCTTGTCATGGTTGTAAAAGGGTTATCGAATCAGGAGAACATATTTCTGCAGGGCCGCAAAAGGAAGGCAAAGATACAAAATGCGAAGTAAGACCAGACCAAATTAAGCCATGGTTGAGGTTTTGGGCACGTTATTTTGATTATACATGGTTCATGTTTATTTTGTGCATTATGTTGTATTTAATAAGTCCATCAATGGCTCATGAATTGTTTTCGAAAGAAAATAAGCAATTGTTTGGATTAATGTTAATATTTCTATGGAACTTTATAGAAGCGGGATTGATCGTAATATGGGGAACTACTCTTGGGAAATGGTTATTAAGTATTTCAGTACATGATCAGCAAGACAGCAGGCTCAATTATAACCAATCATTAGGTAGGGTCATGAGAGTGTATTGGAGGGGCATGGGAATAGGGTTTCCTATAGTTAACATAATAACCCAAATTATTGCCTATAGAGAATTAAAACAAAATGGGAAAACTACATGGGATCGTGATTCTAACGTAATAGTTCATCATGGTCAGCTCTCTATAATGAAGATAGTTTTCATGGTATTTGGCTTTGGAATAATTATATGCCTAATAATTGCTGGTAATGTCAAATCAAATTATTGACAGTACCAACAATAACACAGGAGGGCCAGGGCTACCTCATAATCTCGGGTTAATGGTTTAACTATTGGGCAAGAAGAAGAAAACCACACCCCGGCAAAGGCCCGGTCCCGTCTCCCCCAAAGGTTTGATCAAACTCGATTATACTTGGGGACTGGTATTTTTCATACTATTGGTGGCCATAGCCCTGCGGGTTCATCTGCTGAACGTCCCCCTGGAGCGTGATGAAGGGGAGTATGCCTATGCCGGGCAGTTGATCCTCCAGGGCTTCCTGCCTTACGCTAAAGTTTATTCTATGAAGATGCCTGGTATTTTTGGAGCCTATGCCCTGATGATGGCAATTTTAGGGCAAACCCTTACAGGAATCCACCTGGGACTGATGCTGGTAAATCTGGCCACCATCATTTTTATATTCTTGTTGGGAAAACAACTGGTAGATAGAACGACCGGGGCAGTTGCCGCGGTCAGCTTTGCGGTACTGTCGGTGGGTCAGAGTGTGCAAGGGGTGTTTGCCAACGCTGAGCACTTTGTCATCTTGCCGGCGGTGGCCGGAATGTTGATTTTGCTGAGGGCCACTGATTCACGGCGCTCCCTGCCCCTCTTTTTAAGTGGCCTCCTATTTGGCCTTGCCTTCCTGATGAAGCAGCATGGGGCCGCCTTCATCGCTTTTGCCTTAGTTTACCTGATATATCAAGGGCGGCGCACTCAGTCCGCCAGCCTGAAGCCCGTCCTCACCAATATACTCCTCTTGCTGGCCGGCGCAACCTTGCCTTTTATTTTGATTTGCCTGTTTTTTCTCGCAAGCGGCATCTTTGACAAGTTCTGGTTTTGGACTTTTAGTTATGCTCGGGAATATGTCTCATTGACTTCTCCTGCCCAAGGATGGGCGATTTTTCTCTATAGTTTTAGAGCTGTTGTGTCCTCTGCTCCGCTTCTATGGGTGCTGGCCGGGTGTGGATTGTTAGCCCCAATTATTGATCCGAAGGCGAGAGCACGGCTTTTCTTTATCGAAACGCTGGTGATTTTCTCCTTTCTCGCCACCATCCCTGGCTTTTATTCCCGACCACACTATTTTGTGTTGGTTCTTCCCGCAATTTCGCTGTTGATCGGGATTGGCCTCAGTTCCATGGGGAGGCTGCTTGCCAATGTAGGCCAAAGTGCTACTAAACTAGTCCCGGTTGCCATCATCCTGTTTGCCCTCGGGTTCACAGTTTATCAGCAACGCCTCTTTTTATTCGGGGTCGATCCGGTTCTAGCCTCTCGCTTGACTTATCAGGCAGACCCCTTTCCCGAATCCCTCAAAATCGCCCAATATCTGAAGGAGCGCACCTCGAGTGAAGACACCATTGCCGTGGTGGGTTCGGAACCGCAAATTTACTTCTATACGCACCGCCACGCGGCCACCGGATATATCTATACCTATCCCTTAATGGAACCCCAGCCTTATGTGTTGAGAATGCAAGACGACATGATCCGGGAAATAGAAGCATCCCGGCCTGCCTACTTGGTCTATGCAGATATTCCAAAGACTTCCTGGTTTTTACGCCCTGAGTCGCCGCGGCTTATTTTTGACTGGTTACGAAGGTACAGCAGTGAATTTTACGATTGCGTGGGAGTGATTGAATACACCATATCCTCAAACCTCACCGAATACCATTGGGATGAGGCCGTCAAAGGATACCAGCATTTCCCCAGCACCAGTTTGAGTAATGGCAATGCTGGTTCTCATAGTATTTATGTGTATAAGAGAAAACCTTATTGAGGAGCTTATCGGTTCAAACCCCCAGGAAAATTTGCGCTAAACTGCAAACCGCAGATGGACTCTCCTGCGGCAGATGGCTGGAGCGTTCTGGCGGTGTTCTGTTTTGGGCAAAGCTATGAGGAAGAACCGGGAATCGAAAACTGAACCACGGGAATGGAAGGTGGCTGGCCATGTGCCTCAGACCATCTCTCCCTCCTTGTCCGGGAAATGGCGGACAGTGGTCCGCTGGGTGCTGAGTGCCCAGGCGGCCTTGCTGGTGGGAGTAGGGGCCCGCTTTTGGTATTACTTTCTTAATGACTCCTTTTGGCGGGATGAGTCCAAGTTGCTTATCAACGTGGCGCAGAAATCCTTCCTGGCCCTGCTGGGCCCTCTAGCTTACGAGCAGGAATCACCCATCCCCCTTCTCTGGCTATACCGCCTTATCTACCTGGCAGGAGGGGGCGGTGAACTTTCCATGCGGGCCGTCAGCCTGGTGGCAAGCATCTCCGCCCTTTTTCTCTTCTATCTCTTAGCCAGAAAGGTAATGACCGACCACAGGGCTATTTCCTTTTCCGTTTGGCTGTTGGCCCTGGCCCCTGGGGTTATTCTGTTCGCAGCAGTGACCAAGGTCATCGCCCTGGATATCCTGGTGGCTACGGTGCTGCTAATTTTAGCGGCTCCCATTTTTACTAACCAGAATGCTGAAAAAGAGGCACCTAATTCCTTCCCACGATTACTATGGGCTGCCGCCCTGGCCCCATGGTTCTCTTACCCTGCGATATTTGTATTGGGGGGAATTGGAGCAGGATTATTAATAAAATATCGGACCATTGGGATATTTAACGTAATTAAATTCATTGCCATTACGATATTATCTGAAATGGTGCAAATTTATATTGTCTTGGACCGTCTTTTAAGTCCGCATAGAGTTGAAGTAATTAAGCGACTTTTAAAAGGCCTGCATCATGTTTCCAATTGGGGGCTATGGCTACTTTGTCAGATATATTATGGTTATCTAGGCCCGAAAATATCTTTTCAGTTCTTGGCCTATCCTTACGGCTACTATTTTGATCCATTCATCATGTTGTTGTCCATTCTTACCTTGACAGGAATATGGGAGGCAAGGCGACGATCCGGGTGGCCCTGGATCTGCGTATTGGCCGGGCCCTTATTGCTTGCTCTGACCGCCTGCGTCTTAAAGTTATATTGGCCTTTCGGCAGACTTCTCCTTTTTGCCACCCCGGGTATTTATTTACTCTCGGGCTATGGCGCAGCCTGGTTGTTCCGCAAGGCTACCAAGCCCTGGGTGGTAACTTTGGCCCTGATTATCCTGGTCCTTCCTTCCGGTAATTATTCTTGGGTGGCCTTGGGAAAAAAGGTGGGCGGAGTGAGGGAGGGTCTAAAATACGTGTTTGACCGGCAACAGCCGGGAGACCTGGTCTTCGTTGACGTTTACGCCGCTCCCACCGTTTACTACTATGGCCTCTTGAATCGACCCTATGCCAGGGATTTGCATTATGGAATGAAGCCTGAAAAGTGGATTGAAGGCGAGGTGCTTGATCTCACTTTGAAGCCAGAGGATGTGTTACCTTTAATCCCTTCCGACCGGCGGGTCTGGCTGGTGGCAGAGTCCATGGACTATGTCCGGGGGCCGCTTGGAAAGGTGATAAATTATTGGGCACTGGTGGAAGACGAATTGAACGCCAATCGGGCGCCCATGTCTGCTTATATCACCGACCGGGTTCGGGTCAGAGGGTTTTCTCGCGCCTTCAAGTAATAAGAGACATTATAGCTATCCTGGTACGTCAGAAACTTTCCTGAAATTTTAAAAATCTCCGATATTATTTGCGAACCCTGGTGAAATTGATTTTTGGGAAAATTTTGTGCTATCGTGTTCCTCAGATTGGGTTCGGAAATTCGCCGCACAGGCGAGACGCCCGGGCTACAATTCTTCACAACTTTTCGGAGCAGTCGCTCATGAGCCTTCAGCTCACCCGTAAATCATGAAAATGTACGCCGCCGCCCTCGGCGGCGCGGTACTTTCTCTGCCAGAGGGTGGGTATCTCGCATGCTCGGAACTTTTTCCGAGCAGACCTATAGGGCGG
>JBEKDQ010000026.1:0-15046 GCA_050014275.1 Desulfobaccales bacterium
AAAGAGCCCCAGCTGGTAAAGGATCACCGGGAAGGCCAGGGCCAGGCCGGTGATCAGGGAGATCTTCATCTGGACGAAGAACGGCTCCAGGGGAGCCATGTAGTTCAACCTATGCAGGGTCACCCGGGGGGGCTCCGGCTTCTCCAGGCCAAAGCCCTTGGCGGCCTCGGGAAACTTCCGGAGCAGAAACGTTTCCAGGGAATAGTGCCACTCTTGGGTGATGGAAGGCTCCTGCAGAGGCCGGGTGATAAATTTTTGAACCGTGGGCACCAGAGGCCAGGCGATCCCCATGCCGATGACCACGGCGACGATGCAAATGATCAGGCGCCTGCGCAATTCCTCCAGATGTTCCAGGAAGGGCATGGTGGTCAAGGCGGCTAAATCCTCTCCTGGTTCCCCAAGCCTGGACGGCCGGCCGTAACCGAAGACCCGCGCTCTTGGCTGGCGTGGCTAAGGGGAGAAAACGATTCAAAACTCATATATGGTAATATTAACCCAATTGGCGGGGCCATAGCAATCAGCTAAGGTGTACCTTACCACGGGCGAAAAGCCTGCCAGGGCGGAAGAACCTGGGAGGAGAATGGGAAACGCCGGGGCTGCAAAGGTCAGGGCTGCTTACCGGGAGGGGCCCCGTAATCTTCTCCTTGCAATTTTTGTTGCGGACACTACTGATCTTTTCCCCCTCCCCACGGGGGAAGGGGGTTAGGGGGAGGGGGCGTCAGTCATTTGGTAACTATTGGATAAAACATCACTATTTTCACAACCCCTCCCGGTGTCGCCCCCTCAGGGGGAGGGAACAAGTCAAATATCATTGATTTCGCCATTGATATGACTTTTGCGAGAGGTCCAACCGAAAACCGAAAACCCAAAAGCCGAAAGCTGACAGTTAATATTCAAATGATCCTGGGCTCCCGGGGGCTGCGAGTGAGCCACTCCACTCCCGAGGGAGTGATCACCCCGGTGTCCTCCTGGCCCACCATGCCGATCTCCGGCAGAAAGAATTTGGGCTCGAAGGCCAGCACCATGTTTTCCGCCAGGGGAAAAGGGAAGCGGGCGCTGAGAAAGGGGAATTCGTCCAGTTCCAGCCCCACCCCGTGGGCCAGGAAGCTCACCCGGTCCGGCCCCCGCCCCATAAAATAATCTTGTAACCCCCGGGCCCGCACCAGGTTCCAAAGGCGGTGAAAGAGTTTCCCGGGCGCCACCCCTGGCCGGGCCTCCTGCTGCATGGCAACGTAGATCTCCCGGACCGCTTGCCAGGCCTCCCAGGCCTGTTCCGGCAGCGATCCCAAGGCGTACATCCGGGTCATGTCCACCACATAACCGTTGACGCAGGCCACCAGGTCGACGCTGATGGGTTCAGCCACGGCCAGCTTCTTCAACGACGGCCCCTGGGGAAAGGCGGGGCTGAACCCGAGGCCGCCGCTGGGGCTGTCGATATAGGAGGCCGCCAGCCCCGCCACCCCTGAGAGCACGTGTCCATAAAAGAGTTCCAGTTCCCAGTTGCGCACCCGGACAAATCCTTGATGGCCCAGGAGCCGGAGACGGTACTCCAGGGCAGCGGAGAGCTCCAGTTCGGAGATCCCGGGCTGGAGCAACTCCGGCACCTGTCCGTGGACCTGATCCAGGATGGCCGCGGCTCGGCGCAGTTGCTCAATCTCATACGGGCTCTTGACCATCCGCTGTCGCCGGATCAGGGGGGAGAGATCCAGGATGGGTTGCTCGGGGAACAGGCGCTCCCGGATCCTTTGATAAAACCCGGCAGGCATGACGTCCAGCTCCAGGCCCAGGGCTACCCGGGGCCTGAGCCCGAAGCGCTCCAGTATCTCCGGAAGTTCCTGTAGATCCTGGTAGAAAACCCGGGGCCAGGGAGAGGGGATCAGAGCGTCCCTGCCGCGGGGCCGGCGCACCAAAAGCAAGGGGCTGCCTTGGGGGGCCATCGCCAGGAAGCCGTCCACCAGGGCCCCGGCAAAGTAGAAGAGATCGGCCCTCTGGCGCACCAGGGCCAGGTCGATATTCTCCTCGGCCAGGGCCCTTTGCAAGGCCGCGGCCCGGGAGCTGAGCTCGGTAACCGGCAGCAGCTCCATCAATCCTCCGGCTGGTAAAGCACCACCTGGAGCTCCCTGGGTCCCTGGGCCCCCAGGACCAGGACCTTTTCGATGTCGGCGCTGCGGCTGGGGCCGGTGAGCCAGCTAATCATGCCCGGGGCCTGCCGGGCCACCAGGTCCAGGGCCTGGGCCAGGCTAAGGCCGGCCGCCTCCTGGGGGACGATGACCACCAGTCGCCGCACCCGGAAGGAGATGGCCGCAGCCGGGCCGGAGGCGGCCTCAATGAGGATGCTGCCGGTCTCGGGAATAGCCCCCAGGCCCACGATGACCGCGGCCTGGCCCGGTGGGGCCCAGTGGCGCTTAGCCAGGTGCGGTGACAACCCCTGCCGTCTCAGCTCCCGGGCAGCTCGCGAGAGCCAGGGATGGTCCTGGAACCACAAGGGTTCTGGCAACTGCGCCAGCAGCCGGGCCAGTTGGCCCGCTCCCCGGACCCGCTGGCAGGTGGCCCCCATCTCCTCCAGGCGGCCCGCCAGGGTGGGCGGGTCCATAATGGCGTCGCTTTTCCCGCCCGAAACCGCGGGCCTGGCCACCTCTGTTGTCAAGGGGAAGGAGCCCCGGCCGGGAGCGGCCACCGGGTCTGGGGCCTTGGTGGGGCTGCCGGGGTGCGGCCCGCGCCGCCGCCTCCGCTGAAAGCTTTCCGGGGATAGCCTCAGTGCCGACCAGGGGGGCTGCTGGAGGCCAGGGACCAGGGTCTGCAAAAACCGTGGACCCGGCTCCAGGCTCCGATACAGCCGCGGCCGGACCAAGGCCTGGCCGGCCAGGCCAGACAAGGCACGCCAGCTCCGGAATTGCCGGCTGCGGGCCCGCTCCTTCAGGATGTTCTCCGCCAGCGGGATGCCAACCGGGCAGATCTCCTGGCAGGCGCCGCATTGGCTGCACAAATCGCTGAGGTCGCCCACCGGGGCCAGGTGCGGGGCCAGCAGGATGCCGATGGCCCCGGGATAGACCCGGCGGTAAAGGTGGGCGGCTCGGAGCTGAAATACGGGACAGACGTTGAGGCAGGCCCCGCAACGCAAGCAATAAAGGGCTTCCCTGAACTCCGGGTCCCGGGCCAGGCGGCGCCGGCCATTGTCCAGAATGATCAGGTAAAAGGCCTGGGGCCCCTCCGGCTGGAACTTGCGCCCCCGGAGAAAATGGACCAGGGCCGTGAGGCGCTGGCCGGTGGCGCTGGCCGGCAACAGCCGCAGCAAGACCTCCACGTCACCCAGGGCCGGAATAATCTTCTCCAGCCCCATGACCGCCACCTGCACCGGCGGCAGGGTGGCGGTGAGTCGAAGGTTGCCCTCATTCTCCAGGAATACCAGGGTGCCGTCCGGGGCGGCGAAGTTGACCCCGGTGATGCCCATCCCTGCCCGCCAAAAATGAGGTTGGAGATGGCCGCAGCCCAGCCTGGTTAGGGCCTCCGGGTCCGCGGGACAGGCCGCCCCCAGCCGCTCCCGGAAGAGGGCGGCGATCTGCCGGCGATCCAGGTGCAGGGCCGGGGCGGTGAGGTGCGCCGGAGGATCGCCGGCCAACTGCACGATGAATTCCCCCAGGTCGGTCTCCCAGGTCCGGATGCCCGCCGCGGTTAGGGCTGGGGTGAGGCCGATCTCCTCGGTGGCCATGGACTTTGATTTGGTCACCATGGTGACCCGGTGCTCCCGGGCCAGACCCAGGATCAGCTCCCGGGCCTGAGCCGCGTCCCGGGCCCAGAGCACCTTACCTCCCCAGGCCTGGACCTCCCGGGCCAGCCGCGGCAGCAATTCATCCAGGCGGGAGATAGCCTCGGCCTTGATCTCCCAAGCCTGGCGACGCCAGGCTTGCCAATCCGGATAGTCTTGGAGGATTCGTTCCCGGGCCGTCAGAGCCCGGTGGCAGGCGGCCCTGACCACCGCCGGCGAAGTCCCGGAGACGGTCTCACCTGGGCCGGAACTCTTGCCAGGGTTTAATGGATTCAGAAGGCCGGCGGGGCTATCTGGAGGATTTGATGCAGGATTCAAATTTGGCTGTCCATTTGGGAAAGTACAGGTCTTCAGGGCGCTCAGTGGCGAGGCGCATGAATTCGTTGGCATGTTCCTGGATATAGGGGTGCTTGGCAAAATCATCGATGACCTGGAGCATCAGGTTTTGAAAATCCGCCGGCAAGGTCTTATCGCAGGCGATCTGGCTCTTTAAATAGGCCACCAGCGAGGACAGGCTGAGCATTCTTTGTTCCACCCCGTGGCGCCGCAAGGTGTCCCTGATATCATCCCGAACCCGATCGGTGGCCATTTCATCAAGGAAATGAAAGGGGTTGGCGCCGCTGAACAGGGAAGACAAGGCATAACGCGCATAGTAGAATCTCTTACCGGTATGCCAGGCCTGCTTAATCAGTTCGGGGTTCTCAGGCGCTTTGGTCATCGAGGCCAGGGCAATATGGTAAGGCCGTAACAGGCGCGCCAGGATCAAATCGTAAAGCAGCATCATGTTAATCAGGAACATGCCGAAGACGCTGATACCCGACAAGACAGGACGAATGGCGCTGACCCAAACGAACATCAGGTACAAAAAGATCAGCAGCAGGATCAGGATACGCACAATGCTGATCCCGAAAGTCGCCAGGCGGGGATCTTTCCGGTGCAATAAAAAGGCGAGCAGCAGTACAATTAAGATGAATATTTCGATAAAGGGGCTCGCCAGGGTGCCAACGAAATTTTTCAGCATATCTTCTCCTCTTGGGCCTGCCGCCTGCTTCAGCCTTGGCGCCGGCGGAACGCCCGGGCCGCCGCCTGATAAATTTTATCACAACCGCGGGCGGATCCCGAACTCATTCCCCTCCTGGCAGCTCATACTCTTTGATCTTGGCCCGGCGGCGCTCGGCCTCCAGCCAGGAGACCAACATCATCTGCTTCTTGTCCTGCAGCAATTGGGTCTTTAGCTTTTCCCAGTTTTTCTGCAACTCCGCCTGATCGGCGGGACGCCGTTCCTTAAAGGCCAAAAGGTAATAACTTCCCTTCCAGGCCAGGGGACGGTCCGGGTAGGGGTGTTCCCGGGAGAGGAGGAAGGCGGCGCCGGTGAGGGCCTCGGCCTGGCGCTGGCCCTCAAAGCCCTCGAAACGGGTGAAAAAGCCGCTTTCTTTGACGGGCAAACCGGCCGCCGCGGCCACCTGAGCCAGGGGTTCCCCTTTCCGCAGACGGGCCAGCAGCCGGGCCGCCTCTTGTTCCGCGTCTTTCATGGCCTCCTGCCTCTTCACCTGCTGGACCACCTGGTCCTTGATCTGTAAGAAGGGCGGGAGGTTATCAGCCTGATATTCCAGGGACTTCATGACCGCGAAGCTCTCGGGCAGCTCAACCACATGGCTCACTTCCCCGGGTTTGAGCTGCAGGGCCGCCTGGTTGAAAGCGGGCGCCGGGCCCAGCCCCGGAACCTGGTCCATTTGACTAATCAAGGGCGTTTCCTTCAGGCTGCCCCCATACTTCTTGGCCACCTCGGCGGCGGTGTCCTGCGACAGAACGGCGCGGGCCTCCTTAGCAGCCTCCTGGGCCAGGGTCTCGGCCTTCTCCTGCTCGAGGCGCTGCCTCAGCCTGGTCTCGGCCCCGGGTATCTTCTCGGTTTCCTTGACCTCCTCCATCTTGAGCAAATAGATGGCCTGGGGGGTGTCGGCCCGGCCCACTTCTCCGGGTTTAAGGCCAAAAGCTGCCAGGTCCCACTGGGGGGAGTGCTGGCCCCGCTGGACCTCGCCCAAGTCCCCCCCCCGGTCCCGGCTGGCGAGGTCCTGGGAGTAAGTCTGGGCCAGCCTGGCGAAATCTTCTCCGGCCTTCAGTTTGTCAAGCAACTCCTGCGTCTGCTTTTCCAGGCGCTGCCGCGTCCCGGCGTCGGTATTGGGCGGGATGGCCAGCACTATCTGGCTCACCCGCACCACCTTGGGGCGGAGGAATTCCGCCGGGTGCTCCTTGATGAAATCCTCCAGCGCGGCATCAGAGATCGTAACCCGCCCCTGGAAGTCCCGGGTGCGGAAAACGAGATAGCTCACCCGGGCCCGGGCCGGCACTCGAAACTTCTCCTGGTTGTCCTGGTAGTAGCGGGATAGCTCGGCCTCGCCAGGATGCTGGTCGGCCATGAACCTGTCCGGGGTGACCGCCAGATAACTCACCTGGACCGCCTCTTTAGCCAGGTGGTACATTTCCAGGATTTGAGCGTCGGAGACCTTGGCCAGGGAGGTCATTTCCTCACTGATCTTCCTCAACTGGAGAGCCCGGCGTTCCTGCTCCTCAAACTCGGCGCTGGACAGTTGATTCCGGGCCAACAGCATAAAATAGAGATTTTCATCAAATTTGCCGTCCCTCTGGAAAAAAGGATAGCTCTGGATCCGCTTCCGCAGTTCAACGTCGCTCACCGTGAGCCCCTGACGCTCCGCCGCCTGCAGGAGCAGGGCTTCAGCGATCAGCCGGTCCCGGGCCATTTCCTTAAGGCGCATGGCCTTGACCATCTCGGGGCTCAACTCGCTCCGGCTCATCTCCTGATACTGCCGGATCATTTCGTTTAGCTCCCGGAAATAAGCGGTAATCAGGATGGGCTGGCCGTTGACCACGGCTACCTCTTGTAAAGGTCCGGAGCTCAGGCCGCCAAAGCCATAGGAGAGGACAAAGACTACGCCGATGGCAAAAATGATCAGACCGATGATCCAGTGCCTCGCATTTTTACGTAGAATATTCAGCATATTGGGTCTTTTCTGGCCTTATGACCTTATGAGTGATACAAATGAATCGATATCTCGTCCTTAAATTGGCAGGCCCTTACAAAAAAAATTCAGGATGGCTCAGGGCGGGGCCTGCTTCATCACGGCGGCCACAGGCCTCCCTATAAAGTCCCCTCTCCCGACGCGCTCATAGGGCGGGCTTGCCCGCCGCCCTTTAGGGCGCCATAAATGGGGCGCCCCTCCGAAAATCTCCGCTCAGCTTGCCTTAGCCTTGAATGCAATTAAAAAATTTGCGCCGGCCACGCTCAGGCATCTTTGGAAACCGCGCTGACCCGGTTTTTTTCTGCTACTCCGGTTTGGGCGCCGCCTTGGCCGGGGCCTTGCCAGGGGGGGGCTCCTTCTTCCCTTCCTTCAACCATTTCTGCGCCTCTCTGGCCTCCTGGCTCTTGGGATAGGTCTGGACCAATTTCCTTAAGGTGCTTCGGTAAGAAGGAGTTTGCTGCAGATACTGGTAGGCCATGGCCTGGCGCAACATGGCGGCAGGGGCCAAAATGCTCTTGGGAGACTGGCTGGCCAGTTTATTGAATTCCACCGCGGCCTCCTGGTATTTGCCCTCCTGAAAAAAACTGTCGGCCAGCTGATAACGGGCTTCGGAGGCTTTGGGGCCATTGGGTTGTTCTTTCAGATACTGGGAGAATTTAGCGCGCGCCTGGGGGTACTTTTTCCCCTGGTAGAGATGCAGGCCCTCGTTGTAGAGCTTATCCGCAGTAGTGGCCGGCGCCGCCGCCGGGCGTTCCCTGGTCTTGGCCGCGGCGCCAGCCGGGGCGGGGTGCCCGGCTTCGAGCTCCGCCAGCCTGGTCTCCAACTGCTGCACCCGGACCTCCAAACCCTGGACCTGCTGCGGCAGATCCTCTTTGCGGACCGGCATCTCGGCCGCCGGGGGGGGCTGAGCCGCCGGGGCTTGGCCCCCTGCCGGAGTGGCGGCGGCGGGCTTGCTAACGGATGGCAGATAGGCGTAAGTCTCGGAACAGCTCGCCAGAAACAAGACACAAAGGCCCACCGCCAAATACCGGATACCCAGGGTTACCCTCATTTTTTTCCCTCCCTGGGGGATCTTACCCCCCCTGATTTCCAGGTCAGCAAGGAAGCGCCGTCAGAGACCAGCCAAATGAGCCAAAATATCCAAATGTTTCATCTTATTATCTTTAAAGGGGACTTGTCAAGGAAGGTCTTCGGGCGGGGCTGGCAAAAACTTCCCCCCAGGGGAGAGGGACTTGGGACCTCTGGAAAAACTCCAAATTTCTCCCTGCATTTCCGTGAAAGCCGCGTCGTGGTGGAGAGCCGGCGCCTCGCCTGCCATATCCAACGCGGGCGGCTTTTCTGCATGTTTTTTTCAGAGGTCTCACCTTGTCAAAAAGCAATTTTTTCATTATAAATTAGATTATAAATTAGATGGGAAACCCGGGCGGTTAACTCAGCGGAAGAGTGCCATCCTCACACGGTGGAAGTCACTGGTTCAAATCCAGTACCGCCTACCATTAAATTCAAGGGGTTACGGTTGCAGGCCGTGCCCCCTTTTTAGTTTCTGTGACCATTTTGTGACCCATTTTTGGAAAAAGCTTACAGGGTCTTCTACTCCCTGCCCCATAGCAAAAACCTTGCCGGACACTACTGCCGGAAAACAGAAAACCGAAACCCAAAAACCCTGGTTATGTCTTCTTCCTGGTCTTGGGGATGGTGAAGAAGACCCTGGTACCCGCCCCCACCTGGCTCTCCAGTTTGAAGGTCCCACCCAGGGCCTTGACCCGTTCGGCCATGGAGGCCAGCCCGATTCCCCGGCGCCCGGCCTCCAGGTCATCCAGGCGGCCCACTTCAAAGCCCTGGCCGTTGTCCTCCACCAGGAACTCCACCTGTCCATCCACCTTTTTGCCGGCCAGGGTGACCCTGGTGGCCTGGGCATGCTGGCAGGCATTGCTCAGGGCCTCCTGAAAGATCCGGTAGATGGTGACTTGGTCCTCCATGCTGAAGACTTGGCCCAGGTCCTCCAGGTGCAGGTCGTACTCCATTCCGTAGCCCTCGGCCAGGGCCTTCAGGCCCCCGGCCAGGCCCAGGTCCGCCAGCATCTGCGGGCTCAGTTCCGCGGCCCGGCGAGCCAGTTTTTCCACGATCTGGTCTAGCTCCCCCAGGGCCTGGCGGTAATCTTGCCGCAACGCCTCATCGCCTCCGGGCAGCTTTTCTTCAAAAGTCCGCAGTTGCAGCTTTGCGGCAGCGATGCCCTGGGCCAGGGACTCCTGCAATTCGCTGGAAAGCTCACGGCGCTCCACCTCCTGGTGGGCCAGCAGTTGCCGGGCCAGATTCCGGAGCCTGGCCTCCGACTCCCTCAATACCTCATCCGCCTCCCGGCGCTCGGTTATGTCTTCGATTGCCAGCAGGACGAGATCTTGGGCGGTACCGCCCAGGGACAGAAGCCGACCGTTGAGGAGAAAGGTACGGCGGCCGACCTCCGGAAATTTTTGCACCATCTCGAAATCCTGGAATTGCTGGTTGGCCGGCAGGACCTTGCCCAAGAGCTGCCGCAGGCGGTGGATGTTCCATTGGCCTTGGCCCAGCTCATAAAAGTAGTGGCCTTCAGTATCCTCGTGACTGACTTTGAAGGCCCGGTAATAGGCGTCGTTGGCCGAGACCACCCGCAGCTTGCCATCCAGGACGATCAGAGGCTCCCTTATGGTGGCGACGATGGCCCGGGCATAGTCCCTGGCCTGCCGCGCCTCCTCCAGGCTGCGTTTCATGAGGTCCACTTCCACCACGGCCAGGACTACACCGTCGATCTTGTTGTCCGAGGTCCGGTATGGCCGGAGACGCAGGGAGACCCAGCGCCCGTCCCGGTCTTGAACTTCCAGTTCCTGGACAGTCAGGGTGCTCAGGACGTCTTTAATTATCGCCTCCAGGTTGGGCACTTCCACCTTCAGCCGGATGTCTCCGATGGGCCGGCCCAGGTCCGCGGGGATCAGGCTCAGCATCTCATGGGCCGCGGGATTGAAGCGCCGGATTAGCAGGTCCGGTCCCAGGATGACGATGGCGATCGGGACCACGGTAAGCAGGTTATTGAGGTCATTGTTGGCCTGGAACAGCTCCTGGTTGCGGTTTCCCAGCTCTTCATTGAGGGTCGCCAGCTCCTCGTTGGCGGACTGGAGTTCCTCCTTGTGGGTTTCCATCTCCTCATTGATGCTCTGGAGCTCTTCATTGGCGCTCATGAATTCCTCGTTGGTGCTCTTCAGCTCCTCGACGCTAGTCTCCTGCTCTTCGATGACCGCCTGGAGATATTCCTTGGTGGCGGCCAGTTCGCTCTCCAGCTCTGCAATCTTCCAGTCCCTGGCGGCGGACTTCCCTCTGGGCCCTTTCCCCTTCGGGACGGGTTCAACCGGCGGGGTCGCATCTTCGAAGATCACCAGGAAATAACGATCCAGGGCGGAGGGCGGCCGCAGCGGGCAGACCTCCAGGTTGACCATCCTCAGGGCGCCGTTCAGACGCAGGCGCAGCCCCTCCCTGCGTACCGGGGTATTGGACTTCAGGGCGGCGTAGACCGCGGCCCTGAGCTCGAACTGCATGCTCTGGCGAGTCATTTTGAGGAGATTGAGGCTGGCCTCCCCGGGGTTCGGCTCCAGGAAACGGCCGGTGTGCCCCCGGAATTGGATAATGTTCAGGTTGGCATCGATCACCACCCCGGCCGGGGCGAAGCGGGAAAGGACGATGCGGTCCGTTTCCTGTTGCAAATCCCCCAGGGAGACAATTTCCTCCGGAGGTTTGACCTCAACCTTGCCCTGGCCCCCATCCTCCGCCACCTCGGGGAAGGGAGGGAGGACCGGGTACGGGACCGCCACCGTCTTCTTCTGAAAGACCTTGAGTCTTTTGTCCACCCGGGTGAAGTATTCCGGGAAGGCGCTCAAGGCCTCGGATTTGCCCAACAGCAGGAAGCCGCCGGGCTTCAAGGCGAAATGGAAGATGGGGATCACCTTCTTCTGTAGCACCGCCCCGAAATAGATGAGTACGTTGCGGCAACTGATGAGGTCCAGGCGGGAGAAGGGCGAGTCCTTGGTCAGGTTCTGTTTGGCGAAGACGCACATGGACCGGATGTTCTTGCTTACCTGGTAGCCGCCGGCCACCTTGCTGAAAAATCGCCGCAGCCGGTCCGCGGAAACGTCCGCGGTAATGGATTCCGGATAGATGCCCAGGCGGGCCTTGTCAATCACCCCGTCTTCGACATCGGTGGCGAAGATCTGGATCTGGACGTTGCTGACCATGTCCCCCAAGAATTCCAGGAGGCTGATGGCCAGGGAGTAGGCCTCCTCCCCGCTGGCGCAGCCTGGTATCCAGATGCGGATGGGCTCATCCTCGACCCGGTTCCGCAGGATTTCCGGGAAGACGATTTTTTGCAAGAACTCAAAGGACTCTGGCTCCCGGAAGAAACTGGTGACATTGATCAGGATATCTTCGTAGAGGTTCTTAACTTCGTCCGGATGCTGCCGCAGGTATTTGACATAGTCCTCGATCTCTTCCACCTGCTGCAACATCATACGCCGCTGGAGGCGCCGTTTGATGGTGCTCTGCTTGTAATGGGTAAAATCGAGCCCGGTGCCCATCTTGAGCATCATCAGAATCTGGTTGAAGACCCTCTCTTCCAAGGGGGCCTCCGCCGCTTTGACTGGGTGTGGCGCCATGACCAGGGGATGGTGGGCCAGACTGGCCAATTTCCGGGCGATCTTTTCGGGAGGGAGGACGAAATCGACGACGCCCGCGGCGATGGCGCTCTCGGGCATCCCGGGATACTTGGCGCTCTCGACATCCTGAGCGAAGGTGACGCCGCCTTCGGCCTTGATGTCCTTGAGGCCCAGGACCCCGTCGGAGGCGGTGCCCGACAGGATCACCCCGATGGCCCGGCTACCCTGGTCCTGGGCCAGGGAGCGCAGGAAGATGTCGATGGGCCGGGTCAGCACCCGGGGCTCGGCCCGGCTGGCCAGATGCAGCACCCCCTCCTCCAGGGTCATAAGGATATCCGGGGGGGTGACATAGATGTGATTGGGCTGAACCCGCGTGCCGTTTTCCGCCTCGGTGACCGGCATTCGGGCGACCTTGGCCAGGATCTCCGGCAGCATGCTGTGCGACCGGGGGGCCATATGCTGCACCAGGACAAAGCCCATGCCGGTGTCCCGGGGAAGATTCCCCAGCAGCTTGGTAAAGGCCTCCAGCCCGCCGGCCGAAGCGCCCACCCCGACGATGGCAAAGGGACGCGCCGGGGCCGGAGATTCCGTGGCAGTATCGATTCCTGGCAGGTTGGCGGCGGTATCGGCCCCGGCCCCGCTCTTCCCGGAGTCTTTGGCAGGGGGCTTTTCCGGCCCGCCAGCCCTTCCTGCCTTAGGGCCAGCTTTGCTAATGGCTTTCCTTGATCCACCGGACTTGGGTTCGGCCATGACGTTTCCACCTGGGGGGAGAATTAATTGGGTTGCTGACACCATTAAGTTAAATTTTAACTATTGTCTCGGCAATTTTTTTAGTATATCAAAAAATTAGAATAATTAGGAGCCTGAACAGAGATGCCTGAGAGTCCGGGTGGAAAATCGAGGCTAGCTTCCTGTGCCCATGGAATTCGGGAGAATCATCCTTAATTTAACTTGAATATTTCGATATCCTTATCCCGGCAAGGTCTCCGATATTTCATGGAATCCGGCGCCCAGAGGCGGGAAAAGAAGATGTTGAAAATCGTCAGTCTGCTACTCTTGGCAGTTATGCTGCTCAGCGGCTGTTCCGGCATGTCCCCCACCGAACAGCGGGTTTTGAGCGGTGGGGCCATTGGCGCCACCGGCGGCGCCATCATCGGCGCCGCGGCCGGTTCTGCGGCTACCGGGGCCGCCATTGGCGGCGGCGCCGGCCTGCTGGGCGGCTTCCTTTACGATCAATACCAAAAGTCGCAAGGCCGGCCTTAAAGTTAGAACTTCAGGGGCTCGCGCCAATCCTGCCGGTTTCCCGGAGGCGTCTCTGGGGGCATAGAGGGGCGCGGTTCTCCGGGATCGTCCTGGGACGGACCCAGGTGTCCGCCCCAGGGCACAGCGAACTGTTAACCGCTGAGAAGAGACTTTGGGAGTAAGGGTCGCCGCAAACAGGATCTTTGCGAACCCGGAAAGCCTGGTTGTAAGAACCCCCCCATCACCTGAGGTGTGCCATGCACGCCGCCGGAGGTTCGGCGGCCATGGGCCGCCCTATAATCCGTCATCGGGGGGGACTTGCTGAGTCGCCCCGACGTAGTTCTCACTCACCACCCCCAAAAAAGGCGCGTGAGTTCCCCACGCCTGACTGGTATAGCTCAATTGCCTTAAGCAGGAGCTGCGCCTACGACCCTCCCGCTTTGATCGTCACTTCCACCCTGAGCCCGAACTGGGCGCCCTCAATCTTATTGTAGTTTTCAGGAAAACCTTGAAAAAAGAACCGCTCTATTCCCTCCCCCTTGAGAGGGCGACACCCGGTGGGGGTGATTATTTGTTCTGTTATCTCCAAATTTTATCACCCTCCCCCCGACCCCCTCGCCTCAGGGAGGGGAGGTTTGGGGCCAAGAGATATTAAAGATATTCCCCAAACGCGACCAGAAGTTAAGGTCGTCATCTGCGCCTGGTTATTTCCTCTCGTTCCCAAGCTCCAGCTTGGGAACGCACCTTTGGCGCCAAGCTCTGCTTGGCGAGAGCCAGCTTGCCCTCAGGATGAGCCGGTTTCTGAGCAAAGCAGGAGCTTTGCATTAAAATGGGTTCCCAAGCAGTAATTCATGAGCCTTTAGCTCACCCGAAACGATGAAAAATTGCAACTTTTCGGAACAGTCGCTCATGAGCCTTCAGCTCACCCGTAAATCATGAAAATGTAGCGCCGCCGCCCCCGGCGGCGTGGGAACCGGCTACCAGAGAGTGGGTATCCCACATACTCAGGAACTTTTCGGATCAGAAAATTGGAAACAATCGCTCCTGATCCTTCGACCCTCCAAAAATATACAGAATTACGCATATTTATGGTGCGCAGTGCGCACCCTACATGAAAACTTTTCAATTGGGAACCAGAAAAAACCTACCCGTACCACGCAGGTAAAGCCTGCCTGCCATTTCGAAGATGGTTCTCAATCTTTGGCAGATTGACAATTGCATATTTAAAATAATATATTATTTAAAATTCTAGATGACTGGTTGGTTATGGACCGGACCGCCATCCCCCCTTTGGTCAAGCGGCTGCGGCAGCGGCTGGAACTGACTCAGGAACAGTTGGCCCATGAGGTGGGGGTTACCTTCAGTACCGTCAATCAATGGGAAAATGGCCGGCGAAGGCCCCAACCCTTTCTCCTGAGACGGCTCTTGGAGATGGAGGCCAGCCTGGACCCGCTTCCAGGGCGGCCTGTGGCCGCCACCGACCGGGCGACCCGGCGGGTCGCCTCTACCGGAGAAAAGGCCCCGGCCGGCCATCTGACCAGGAGCGCGGCCCAGGACTTCCAGCGGAGGTGGCAGCGGGTCAACGCCGCCGAAAGCGAGGAACTCAGTTTTACCCCGGTGGCCCACAAGTTTTGCCAATTGGCGGCGCTACTGGCGTCTGCGGTGGCCCTGGGCTGGACTGCCGCCCCGGCGGCGGCGGAAGAGGGCCGGGTTCGGCTGCGCTGGGCCCGGCTGCGTCGGATGCAGCATGCCTGAACCGCGAGAACTGGCGCCCCTGCTCACGATTTTACGCCACCTGGTGGCCTGGCTCCAGGCCGGGAAGGTTCAGGGAGTAGTGATCGGCGGAGTGGCCGCCTCCCTTTGGGGACGGCCCCGGCTGACCCGGGACATCGACGCCCTGGTGCTGCTGGAGGAAGGCCGCTGGGGTGAGTTTCTGGCCGCAGGGGCAGGGCACGGCTTCCTGCCCCGCCGGGCCGACGCCCTGGCCTTCGCCCGGGAGACCCGGGTCCTGCTGGTGCGTCACGGGGAAAGCGGTATCGATCTCGACCTGGTTTTCGGGTCCCTGCCTTTTGAAAAAGAAGCGGCCATCCGGGCAAAATGGGTGGATCTGGGTGGAGTGGCCATCCCCCTATCTTCACCGGAAGATTTAATCATCATGAAGGCGGTGGCCCACCGGCCCCGGGACCTGGAGGATATCGCCGCCATCCTGGCGGCGCAGCCGGGGCTGAATGTGAGAAGGGTGCGGCGCTGGCTGCGGGAATTCTCGGGTGCTCTGGAAATGCCGGAAATCCTCAATGACCTGGAAGCCTTGCTGTCTCAAAGGC
>JBEKDQ010000027.1:0-14835 GCA_050014275.1 Desulfobaccales bacterium
ATCACAGAAACACGACCTTCAGCCATCGTTGGTGAAACCAGATTAGCATACTGGCTCAAACTTTTCATAATTTATGGGTGAGCCGAAGGCTCATGAATGACTGCCTTGAGAGTGGCCGACGGCTTGGCCGTGGCCCCGGGTGGAGGCGTTGCCTCGGATACGGGAGCCGGGGGGGCGGCTGGATTTGCGGGAGCCTGTGAAAGTGGCGGCCTGACGTTCCCTTGATTTTTCGTAGTACCCCAAGGCCTGCCCCAGATGAAAAACCAAATCAAGAGGATGGGGATCAACACCCCAATTCCGGCCAGGAACCCGTGCAGCCAGAGATGCTTTGCATGGGCCTGTAAAGGCGAGGGAAGGTGGTTTTGATCAGCCATTGTTACTTACACCTAATTCCTGGACTTAATTATATTCAGATAATAAGAGAAACACGTTTTTGCCGCGTCCCTCCAGGGTTCTCAGCAGACCTTCAAGCTTACATAACCTTGGGGGGACCCGGGGCCGGGGCCGGGGCCGGCGGCTGCTCTTCCTCCGCCGGTTCACCCTTCTCCTTCTTGGCCGGAGGCCGTTTCTTGGGGACCGACCTGGGGGAGCTCACGGTGAAGGATTCCAGATAGCGGGAGGCCACCCAGCCGATCGTGTCGGTGCGCAGGTCCCGAACCTGGGACCAGCCGCCGACATTCATGCCCAACAACTCCACCCGCTGGTTGAGGCTCAAGGTGGTGAGGATGCGGTTGCCAGTGCTGGGTCCGGCCCGGAGGACGAGGCTGTTCACCGCTACGTAGAAATAAGGCGGTCCGGGGGTGGGGGCCATGGCGGCCGCGGGCACCCAGCCGCTGGCCCCGGATTTGACCGACCTGACTCGCCACCAGCCGCGGTAATCCTGGTCAATCTTATCCGCCCGGTCGCCCCGGTGAAGGAGTTCCACGGAGCGGCAGTTGTAATCGGCGCAATCCCGCAGATAGACGCTGGTCCAGGCCACATAAAAGCTGCTGGGCACCGTGCTGGGGGTAATCAGGTCGCCGGGAATCCAGCCCACTGCGCCGCTGCGGTCCAATTGCACCCGAGCCCAGTTTTCGCTGTTCCGGTCCAGGACCAGGACCCGATCGCCGCTGAAGACCTGGGCTATGACGTAGCACTCCTCACTGTAGCCGGGGCAGGAGCGCAGATAGGTGATGGTGGGCGCCACGTAATAATAAGAGGGGCTGACCGGATAGGCGGAGGGCGGCTGACAGGCGCTCACCAGGGCGAGGATCAACCCTGACAGCAGCTGGCCGCTAACGAGCCGTGGTTTCATGATCCTCCTCCCTTATTATCCCCTTTGAGATCGCTGATGCGCCAGATTCCCTTCTCTTTAAGGAATTGCACCTGAAATCTCTGGGTGCCGCTGGAAAGCTCCTGGGTTTTGCGGTCCTGGACGTCCAGGTACCAGGTGACCCAGGCCAGCGCATGGTCGGAATTGATAGCCTGGACTTTATCCACCGTGAACACCAGGTTGGTGAAATCGTAATTCTCCCAGTATTTCAGGGTCTCTTGGCGCTTCAGATCGTAGCCGGGAAAGGCGGCGGAATACACGCTCATGAAGTCGTTGATATTCTTTTGCAATTGGGCGTGGCGCAAGGTTGACAGTACGGCTGCCAGTTGGCCTTTCAGGTCTTCGGCCGGTGCGCCGGGCGTTGCCAGAGTTGGAGGCGCCTGGGATTCCACCACCGGAGGCGCCGGGGTTGTCCCGGTCCGGCTGAAGATCACGATAAGCAGCAGGATGATGATGATCCCGGCCCCCGCCAGGGAGCCGACGACCCAGGGCGGCAGACCCTGGGGCGCTGGCGGGGGGCCGGGGGCCGGAGCCGGGCCGGGCGAAGACGCCTCGCCGGCTGGCGCCGTACCCTCCTGGAAGACTTCTCCTTTCAGGGGCGCGTCGCATTCGTGGCAGTACTGCTGGTGGGGCGAAACCCGCACCCCGCATTGGGGGCAGAAGGTGTCCCCTTCCTCCGGATGCATCAAAAAACTGCCGCAGTTATTGCAATAACGCTGGCCTTCTTCATAGGCCACCTGGCAATGAGGACATTGGGGCATACTTCACCTCCGGCGCCGGATTCGATACCGGGATACGGTTGGCACAGGGACATGTAAGCGCAAAACCCCAAAAATGTCAATAATTATTCAAGTTAATGGATTGGGGATTTGCCAGGCCGGCTGAGATCGCAAGGGCGGCGGTAAGCAGCACCATCACCTCTCAGGCCAGCAGCCAGGCCACCCGGCGGCGAGGCGGCCCGGGTATGGAACGTTAGCCGGAGGGACAGATGATATGACCAACCTGGGGAAGGGGGTTCTGCCAAACGGAACTCCAATTAACAAGAGACTGGCGCATGGCCGCGGCCGCGGCTGGCACGGCTCCATGGATGAGACCGCTCCCCCGCCAGCGGGGCTTCGCCAGTTTAAGGCCTCACTGCGGCTTGGCGGTTTTTGCATTGAGACACGCGCCCCTTTACATTATAATTTAAAGGAGGAATAATCGAATTTAGAGGGGAAACCAGCAGTGGCTGCGGCCCTGTCCAAATTGAAAAATTGGTTCAGTCGCAAGAGCCGATCTTCCCGGCCGCTCTCCCTGGGGCCGCCTCCGGAGCTGCTGGCGCGCTACCTGCAGTACAAGCGGCTGCTGGCGGCCAACAGCGCCATCCTCGCCATCGTGGCAGACCTCCAGACCAAGGTGAACGAGGGGTTCCTCTTCGACATGCATTACGTGCGCCAGGCCTGCGAGCGCCTGGACCGGAAGGTGGAGACCCTGGTGGCGGCCCTGATGGCCATGTCCGGCGGCCGCTACACCGGCCTGGAAGCGGTCCGGCGCCAGGTGGCGCAGCGGTTGGCAGATGATCTGGCCGTCGGTATCCGCCTGACCCCGGGGCCCCTGGCCCTGCCCCTTAAGGAAGTGCGGGAAGGGATGTTCTTCGGGGGCAAGGCCGAGAAGCTAGGGGAGCTTACCCGCCTGGGGTTCAAGGTCCCCGCGGGGTTCGGGGTGAGCGCCTATGCCCAGAAGCTTTTCTTTGAAGCCGCGGATCTGGAGACCTACATCCGCCGGGCTATCTCCCAATCCCACATTCGGGACCTGGGGAGCCTGCGGGAGGCCGGGGAGGCCATCCGGGCCCGGATCATGGCCCAGGAGCTGCCCGGAGAGCTGGCGCAGGCCATCTCCAGCCAACTGGCCGGGCTGCCCTCGAACCGGGTGGCGGTGCGCAGCTCCGCCCTCCAGGAAGACAGCCAATTCAGTTTCGCCGGCCAGTTCGAAACCATCCTCAATGTCCCCGTGGATCAGGTGATGGAGCGCTATAAGGAGGTCATCGCCTCCCAGTTCACCGCCCGCTCCCTATACTACTGCCATACCAGCGGCTTTTCCTACCAGGAGCTGGCCATGGGGGTAGTGGTCATGGAGATGGTGGCGGCCGCGGCAGCCGGCGTTCTCTATACCGACGACCCCCGGGGCGGCGCGGCAGCCATCATCAACGCGGTCTACGGTCTGGGGTCCCTGGCCGTGGGCGGAGTGGTGGCGCCGGACATCTTCAGGGTGGAAGAAGACCGGCTGGTGACCAGCCATGTGGGGGAAAAGACCCGGATGCTCGTGCCTGCCCCCCAGGGAGGCCTCCTGGAGCTGGAGGTCCCGGCGGAACGCCTGGGGCCATGCCTGGTGGAGGATCAGGTCCTGGCTTTGACTGCCCTGGGCCTCAGGGTGCGCCAACATTTTCGCCTGCCGCAGGATATCGAGTGGGCGCTGGGGTCGGACGATAATTTCTACTTGCTCCAGGCCCGGCCATTGCGGGTGGGTCGTCAGCTGCGCACCGATTATCTGCCTCCCCGGATCAAAGGGGCCCAGGTGCTCCTGGAAAACGGCATCGTCGCTTCCCGGGGAGCGGCCGCCGGAGTGGTCCATCACCTCCAGGACGAAGACCTGGGAGATATCCCGGCGGGGGTGGTGCTGGTAACCAGCCGGGCCGGGCCGGAATACGCCGTGGCGGTGGGCCGGGCCGCCGCGGTGGTCTCCGAGGCCGGCAGCACCGCCAGCCACCTGGCCACGGTGCTGAGGGAGGCCCGGATGCCCGCGGTCTTCGGGGCCCGGGGGGCCGTTAGCCTGCTCCGCGAAGGCGATCTGGTGACGGTGGACGCCTACTACGGCAATGTTTACGCCGGCCGGGTGGAGGAGTTGCTCAAGGCGCCCCGGGGCGGCGACGAGGTGGTACGCCAGAGCCGGGCCTTCAAGGTGCTGGAGCGGTCCTTGAGGCATATCACGCCCCTGAACCTCCTGGATCCCCGGAGCGAAGATTTCCGTCCCGAGGCCTGCCGCACCTATCACGACATCACCCGCTTTGCCCACGAAAAGGCCATGGAGGAGCTGTTCCAGATGTCCGCCGATAAACTGGCGGGCGAAGGCGGCCGCCGGCTGGTGAGCCATCTGCCTCTGGACCTGTACCTCATCGACCTGGGAGGCGGCCTGAGCCCTGCAGCCGCTAACCTGTTGCAGGTGCGGCCCGAACACCTGCGCTCCCGGCCCATGCTGGCTTACTGGAAAGGGGTCAGCGAGGTGGGCTGGCAGGGCCCCAAGCCCGTGGACCTGGGTGGCTTTCTCTCCGTGGTGATGAGCGCCGCCACCGACACCAACGTCCGGGAAAAACTCCACGAAAAAAATCTTGCCATTATCACCGACGATTACCTGAACCTGTCTAATCGCCTGGGATTCCACTTCGCCACCATCGAATCCTTCCTGGGGACCGCGGCGGACAGCTACATCAGCTTCACCTTTTCCGGGGGCGGAGCGGAAATAACCCGGCGCATGCGACGGGTACGCTTCCTGGCCCAGGTCCTGGAACACCTGCATTTCCGGGTAGAGCTCAAAGAGGATTCCATCACCGCTCGGGCCGACGCCATGGAGCCGGCGGCCCTGGAGGGCAAGCTGGAGATTCTCGGCCGCCTGATGATGGTCAGCAAACAACTGGACATGGTGATGCTGAACGATGAGGCGGCGGACCGCTACTACCAGGAGTTCGTCACCGAGGGTTATACCCTGCAGCGAGATGAGAAGCCCCTAAACCCTTCATGAAAAAGATCGGTTTCCAACGACGGCTACCTTCCTTCGGCAGGCGAGAGGTGGTCGGCCAACTGAGGAGGTTCACAAGAAATGGGACGTATTCTGGCCGTCGATGACGAACTGGACATGCTGGCCTTGTTGAAGATGATCGTCGAGGGCTATTCCGACCATCGGGTGGTGGCCACCAACAACCCCCTCGAGGCCGCCGAGTTCCTGGAAAAAGAAACCTTCGACCTGGTGCTCACCGACCTGAAGATGCCCGGCATGGACGGCCTGGAGCTGCTGGACCTGGCCAGGCGGCGGGATGAAGACGCCCTGGTGCTGGTCATCACCGCCTACGGCTCTTTAGAGTTGGCCGAGGAAGCCATGGCCAAAGGCGCCTTCGACTACATCACCAAGCCCTTCCGCAAGGAGCAGATCCTGCTGGCCATCGACAAGGCCATGCGCTGGCGGGAGATGCAGCGTCAGAACCGGGAGCTGAAGCGGCGTCTGGAAGTGGCTAAATAGGGCCGCGGCGGACTCTCGCCTTAATCGTGCAGCCAGGAGGAAATGTATGATATGGTTCATCCTCATGTTTGTCGCTTTTCTGGTGCTCCTCTATTATAACGGCGGCTGCTGAGGCCGTTGATAACCGCGGCTTAGTTTAAGCCGCCCGGTAAAGCTAGGCGGACCAACAGGTCCCCCCGCTTGCCATAAACCGAAAAGTGAAACCCGCCTTACCCCCTGGCCTGGGCCACCGCCGCCTCGGAGGCTGGCACCACCAACACCGGCACCTGCAGGCCCCGGTGGGCCACCTCCCGGATCACCCGTTCGGTGACCGAGCCGATGAGATGCCGGCTGACGAAGCCCAGGCCGTGGCTGCCCAGGACCAGGAACTTCACCGGTCCGGCCCCTTCGAGGAAAGAGAGGATGGCCTCGGAGACGTCTTCTTCCCCCTCCAACAGGTAGGGACGCACCTCCACCCCGGCCTTTTGCCCCCGTTGGCCGGCCTCCTCCAGGATTTTCTGCCCGTGGGCGTGCTGCTCCTCTTCCAGATGACGGTCGATGAAGGCGAAATAGCCGGCCTTGCGGCGCTGAATGACCGTCAGGACATACACCGGCCGGTTCAGGAGGTGCGCCAGATAGAGGGCCGTTTCCATGGCCTCCCAACCCGGGGCGGAGCCGTCCACCGCCACTACGATGGGTTTGCCGCTTGCTTCGGCCATCAATGCCCTCCTTTCTTGAAGATCATGCCCACCAGGAGGCCGGCGGCTAAGGCGACGAACACCGCCATGATGCCGAAGAGTGCCGGGTGGTTCTGGGAGACCGAGGTCAGCCATCTCTCCAGGCCTACCTTTTTGATCTGGATGACGTCCCTGCCATAACCCACCTGTTGCCCGTGCAGGAAGGCAAAGGACTCTACCACGTAGCGGCCCTCGGTGGCTGCGGGGGGAAAGCGAAAATAGTGTTTGAAGAGCCGGCCTTCGGCGATTTCCAGGCCTTGGGGACCGGGGACGATGCTATAGAGGTTGGCCTCTTCCTTGATCTTTACCAGCCCCTTGAAGACCAGGTCCGCATCATCCGCCGCGGCCTCGCCCCGAATGAGGTGTAGCTTCATCTGTTTCTGCACCGCCACATACCCCAGTCCCAGTTCCTGGGCGGTTTCCGGGGAGACGATCTGGTCCACCGGCCTGGTGCTGTGGATCTTGTAAATGAAGGGGGCGTTACTGACCTCGTACTGCTTCACCGACATCCAGAAAGGCCCCATCCGGCCCTTGACCGAGAGTTTGACCTTCTCGCTCTTTTCCGCGGTGAGCCGAATGATGAGGTCGCAGTCCTCGACGGGGCTGACCCCGAAAAAGTAAATCTGATCCCCGCGGTAGGAGAGGTCGATATCGATGAGGTTTTTGGAAGCCGCGGTGACCACCTTCTCCTGGGTTTCGGGGGTGGCGGCCCGGGTCGCCCCCGGGCTGCCACCGGCCAGAAAGAGAACCACTAAGAAAAGCATGAGCCGTTTCATCTTAGTGCCCCCCTCCACTGGCCAGACTCACCAGGTCGCTGGGGGTGAGGACCAAATCCAGGAACATTTTTACGGCCAGGACCAGGACGATGATGGCCAGCAAGATGCGGATCTGCTCCCCTTTGAGTCGTTTGCCGGCGATGGCCCCGAACTGGGCGCCGATGGTGGAACCGCCCAGGAGGATCAAGGCCAGCAGCAAATCCACGGTCTTGTTGACCATGGCCTGCTGGAAGGTGACGTTGGCGGAAGTGATGACGATCTGGAACAGGTCGGTGCCGATGGCGACGATGGTGGGCATGCCGATAATATAGATCATGGCCGGCACCATGATGAAACCGCCCCCCACCCCCAGCAAGGCCGCCAAGAACCCCACGGTGGCGCCGATGCCGAAGGGGAAGATGGCGGAGGTGTGCAAACCGGAACGGTGGAAGTCCATCTTCAGGGGCAGTCTATCCAGGATGCGTCCCGACTTGGGGACCGCTATCCCCTCGGCGGCCGCGGCGACGCTACGGCTGCGCCTGATGGTGCGCCAGGACTCGATGAACATGGCGCTGCCCACCAGCCCCAGCATGAGCACATACACCACCTTCATGACGAATTCGAAGTTGCCAATGGCCCGCAACACCTTGACCACCTGCACCCCGATGGTGCCGCCGGTGATGCCCCCAAGCATGATGATCAAGCCCATCTTAAAGTCCACGTTGCCCAGGCGCCAATGAGCGTAAGCCCCGGAACTGGCCCCGGCCACGATCTGGTTGGAGTCGGAGGCCGCGGCCACCGCCGGCGGGATGCCGATCATCATCAGCAGCGGGGTCAGCAAGAAACCGCCCCCCACCCCGAAGAGCCCGGAGAGAAAACCCACCAGGCCGCCGATCCCCAGGACCAGGAAAATATTAATGCTCATACCTGCTATGGGAAGATAGATCTCCATGCTGTCCGCTCCCTCCCGGTTAAAGATGGAAGCTAGTATGTTAAATTTCTCACAAGGTGTCAAGAATACTTTTTGGTTAAATTTATTGTGTTGCAAATTGCATCGGAAGAGGTACGGTCAATAATCAATACCCATTTTTCCCTTGGTCCTCAGGGGGTCGGGCCTCTTCTTCAAGGCCGGGGGGAAAATGCAGGTGGTAATATCCACCAAAACGTAAAGTGACAGTGGCATAGGCTTCCAGCCGGTGATCGGGTCGCCCTTATTAATTGGTATTTTTAGATAAATGCCTTCTACTGCAAGGAAGGTGGCAAATTTCAATTTTTATTGACGTAATTTTTAAAAAGATGGCCTGGGGTCCTGAAGCTCCATCGCCGTGAGGGATCCAGAGGCTGAGGAGTAGATATGCCAAAATTTTTGAAAAATTGAGACTGCTGCTTAAATTAAGGGTTGCATGTGTTCCCTCCATGGAGCTTAATGGTTCATAGGAGTACGATTACCGGCCGAGAACCCTGTAAAATTTGTCAATATCCGCTTGGGATGCTCCTTGGGACCCAGAATTTCAGAGATCCGTGCTTTGCTTAACAACCTCGACCCGGCTTATGCCATTTGTGGACCGCTTCCGCCTGCCAGAATGAGTTTAAGCCGACCCCATGCAGATTGCTCATGGTGGAGTAATGTTATTTAAGTTCATCCATACGGCTGACATCCACCTCGACAGCCCCCTCCAGGGCCTGCAGCAATACCCAGGGGCTCCGGTGGAACAGATCAGGGGGGCAACCCGCCAGGCTCTCCAGGCCTTGGTCGAGTTGGCCCTGGGCGAAGATGTGATCTTCATCTTGATTGCCGGTGATCTTTACGACGGAGACTGGAAGGATTACAACACGGGGCTGTTTTTCGCGGCCCTGATGACAAAACTGAGGGAAGCCGGCGTTAAGGTCTTTATTGTGGATGGTAACCATGACGCCGCCAGTAACATGACGAAACATTTGAGGCTGCCGGAAAATGTGAAGAGGCTTTCCAGCAGAAACCCGGAGTCCATAGAATTGGGGGACCTGGGGGTGGTGGTGCACGGCCAGAGCTTTCACACCAAGGCTGTAAGTGATGATCTTGCGGCCAAGTTTCCCCTGGCACGCCCAAGTCTCTTTAATATTGGCCTGCTCCACACCAGCGCTACCGGCCGCCCGGGTCATGAACCCTACGCCCCCTGCACCCTCGAAGACCTGCTGTCCAAGGGATATGACTACTGGGCCCTCGGACACGTCCACCAACGGGAGGTTTTGCACCAGGAACCATGGGTCTTGTTTTCCGGAAACATCCAGGGACGCCATGTTCGGGAAACCGGACCCAAGGGCTGCACGCTGGTCACCGTGGACGACGGCAAAGTGGTCTCCGTGGAGCACCAGGACCTGGACGTATTGCGCTGGTCGATTTGCCAAGTTGATGCCTCGGGGGCGGAAAACCCCCAGGAGGCCCTCGACCTCTTGCTCAACAGGCTAGAGGAGGAAATTGACCTGAGCGCTGGCCGCCCTCTAGCGCTCCGCCTTAGGCTCTTCGGGCCTTGTAGGGCTCATGCCGAGCTTGCCATGAAAGGTGACCAGTGGATCAGTGAAATTCGCGCCATGGCTACGGATCTGAGCGGAGGGGCAATCTGGATAGAGAAGGTTCTGTTCGAAACCCAAACTGAAGCCAATCTCGAGGAGATGCTGGCCAGGCAAGATACATTGGGCAGCCTCCTCAGGGGCATACGGGACTTGAGCCTCGATGATAGGCTCCTGAAGGACCTGCAAGCCGAGTTCGGCGACCTGAACCGCAAGATCCCGGCAGAGCTAAAAATGGGGGGTGGATTGGCAGGTCTTGAGAACCAGGAAACTTATCGTCAGACCCTGGATAACGTCAAACAGCTTCTCCTCGGCCGTTTGCTCAACCGGGGGGCTGGTCAATGAAAATTCTCGAACTACAATTGCTCGCCTTCGGCCCTTTTACCGATGTCATTCTCGATTTTGCCGGGGGCGGCCAGGGAATGCACATCATTTTCGGGCCCAACGAGGCGGGAAAAAGCTCGGCGCTGCGAGCCCTGATCGCTTTGCTTTTCGGCGTCGATCATAACTCGCCGGACAATTTCATTCATGATTACCAGCAGTTGAGAATTGGCGGGAAGCTTCATAATGCCGGGGGCGGTGAACTAAGCTTTCTCAGGCGCAAAGGACGCAGGAACACGCTGTTGACTCCCGGGGGGGCGCCTATGGATGGCGCAGTTCTGGACGCCTACCTGCATGGAGTGGATAAGCAACTCTTCCTGAGCGTGTTCGGTATTGACCATGATTCCCTGGTGAGCGGTGGTGAAGACATCCTTAGGGGAGGGGGAGAAGTGGGACAGAGTCTATTCGCGGCAGGCCTGGGCACCGCCGACCTGCGGGGGTTCATCAAAGAACTGGAAGATGAATCGAAATCTCTGTTCCTGGCCCGGGGCCAGAACCAGGTGATTAACCAGGCCGTCAGCGACTATCTGGCCGGCAAGAAGATTATATTAGAGAACTCCCTCTCCAGCCGCGCCTGGCTGGAGGAAGACCAGAACCTGAGAGACGGCCACTTGAAGATGGCAGAGGTCACCCGAGATCTGCGAGCTCGGTCGGCTGAAAAATATCGCCTTGAGCGCCTGTCGCAGGTGCTCCCCAAAATCGCCAGGAGCGACGGGCTGGCCGCAAGGCAAAAAGAACTGGGCGAAGTGGTAATTCTCGGACCGGACTTCACCGAGGCCAGGAGAGCGACCGTAGGCGAGCTCAATACTGCCAAAGAAAGCCTCGAGCGCGCCTCCGGGGAGATGGAGCGGCTGCAAGAAGAGGCGGAACGACTAATAGTCCCACAAGCCCTGCTGCACCAATCTCCAACTATCACGGCACTCCACCAGCGGTTGGGGGCGCACCTGAAAGCGACCCAAGACTTGCCGGAACTGCAAGGGACCTTGCGGCAGCTTGAAGCCGATGCCGAGTTATACCTGGCAGAGCTGCGGCCTGACCTCACACTGTCGGAAGCCGGGTGCATGCGTTTGCCGGCGGCGCAGCGGACCCATATCCAGGACCTGGGTGGTCAATATCAGGCTCTGGTTGGGAGTGTGGAAACATCAGGGAAGAGGATCGACAGGGCCCAACAGGCACGGGACGAGGCTATAAAAAAGGAAGATGCCATTATCGACCGCGGTGATCCCGGCAGTTTAAAGCAAGCGCTAGACCGGGCGAGAAGCCGGGGGAATATTGAAGAGACCCATCGCAAGGTCCTGGCCGACCTTATACAGGCTACCAAACAGGCCCAGGTTAATCTGCAGAAGATCGGCCTTTGGTCTGGAACCCTGGAAGAGCTTGAACCACTGCCTATCCCAGTAGGTGAAACGGTGGACCGTTTTGAGGCTAAAATGCAGGAACTGGCCTCCAGCTTAGTTACTTTAATGGATAAAATCAGCGATCATCAGGCCAGCTTAAGTGAAGCAGACCGGCAGCTCGATGAGCTCCGACTGAGAGGTGAGGTTCCCAGCGAAAATGAGCTGGTCAGCGCCAGAGAACGACGAGACTATGGCTGGAAGCTGGTGCGGCTGGAATGGCTCGAAAAGCAAGAGCTGACCGAGGAGAAGAGGGCATATGACCCGGACCAAGACCTTCCCGAGGCATATGAGAAGAGCGTGATTTCGGCTGATCAGGTTGGCGACCGCCTTCGCCGTGAGGCAGGCCGGGTGGCCAATCAGGCGGCTCTGATGGCGGAGCAGACCAAGCTTCAGATGAACCTGAAGAATCTGGAAGAACATAAAGTCCGGTTGGCGGAGGCATTAACCAAGGTCCAGGAGGAATGGCAAGAACTCTGGTCCCCCACCGGACTTGATCCATTGCCTCCCAAAGAAATGCGCGCCTGGATAACCAGACAAAAAGAACTGGTGCACTCGGCAGAAAATTTGCGGGCCTTGAATTTGGAGGCGGACAGGCTCCAGGGGCAGATATCCGAACACATTGAGGAATTGGGAAAAGCACTGGCGCACTTGGCTGAGCCCGAGCCAGCGCCAGAGGAGACTCTGGAGAAGTTGCTGAATCGCTGCCAGGCATTGGTGGAGGCCATTCAGGAATCGGCCAGGGGAAAAAAGGAGCTGAGGAAAAAGGTCGGTGACCTCAATGCAGAGATTCAAGTGGCCAGGGGGGAAAAATCAGACGCCATCAGGAAGCTAAAGGAGTGGCAAGTTCAATGGTCTGATGCCATCAAGCCCCTGGGCTTGACCGGGGAGATTTCGCCTGCAGCGGTACATGTGGTAATGGCGAAGCTCGACGAGTTATTTAAGAAGCTCGACGAGGCCCGCTCGCTCAAGACTCGCATCGAGGGCATCACCAGGGATGCTGCAAAGTTCGGGGATGACGTCTTGGCGCTGGTAAACCGGTTGGCTTTGGACCTGGCAAAGATGCCCCCGGCCCAGGCTGCGGCGGAACTGCAGGCCAGGTTGAGCCGGGCCCAATCAGACGAAGCCACAGCTGCCGCCCTGAGGAAACAAATAAAAGAGAAGGGCAAGATTATCCAGGAGGCCCAGGAAACCATTCGCCTCATGGAGCATAGTTTGACCGATTTATGCCGTCAGGCGGGATGTGCGCACTTCGATGAACTGGAGGCCATGGAACTACGTTCCAAGGAATACCAGGAGCTGCAAAAGGCTATGGGCGACCTGGAGGAGCAAATCTTGGAACTGGCCCCAGGGGCCACCCTGGCGGAGATCCGCCAGGAGGCGGAAACTGTGAACTCCGATGAATTGCCAGAGAGGATCAAAGAGATTGCCCGCCAAATCCAGGAACTAGAAGAGGAGCGCATGGCCCTGGCAGGGAAGATTGCCAGGGCAGAGAACGAACTGGGGCGCATGGACGGCAACTCCAGAGCGGCGGAAGCGGCTGAGCATCTGCAGGGCATGGCGTCCAAAATCAGGGATGGAGTGGAACAATACCTTCGCCTCAGGATGGCCTCCGTTATCCTGAGACGGGAGATCGAACGCTATCGGGTTGAAAACCAGGGGCCGCTGCTATCCCGGGGGGAAGAACTATTCAACTGCCTGACACTGGGTTCGTTCTCCAGACTGACTACCGATTTCAATGAGAAGGACGAACTCATTTTGCTTGGCGTCCGGCCTTCAGGTAAACGGGTTCGGGTTGAAGGGATGAGTAAGGGGACCAGGGACCAGCTTTATCTATCATTGCGCCTGGCCAGCCTGGAAAAATATTTGGAAGCCAGCGAGCCCATGCCCTTTGTGGTTGACGACATCCTGATCAACTTCGACAATCGGCGGGCTGAGGCTACCTTGGGAGCCTTGACCAGGCTATCCGAGAAAACCCAGGTTCTCTTTTTCACCCATCATGGGCACCTGGTGGAACTGGCCCAACGGGTGGCAGGAGAGGGGCAGGTAAGGGTTCTCCATCTGGCGCCGGAATCCTGAACATCCCTTTCCTTTCGTCGCCTCTCATATTGGCTTCGGTCGTATACCATCAAACCTTGCTGAGTGTCGGCAAGTCTTTGATCGTTTGCCAGGATTTATCTTCGGCCCGGCGCAGCCCGTAGCCCGTAGGGCGGGAAAGCGAAGCGCCTCCCGCCATTTGCATTATTCCATCTCTATACTTCGAACGTTATTATCTGCCGCCCATTCAAGGTTATAAATGCCGTCTTCCACAAATCGATGAAAGCTTGAATATGGCCAATCCGCGACCCTCGTAACATCATCGTGCTTTACCGGATTGTGCTGGATGTAATGTACATGACGCTCATAGTCACCCTCATCACGGATGACGTGTTCCCAATAGCGTCAGCTGCCGAATGCCCCATTCTCCCTTCTGCAAATGCCGTGGTGAAAGTCTTTCCCCTCTGGAAATTTGTGCTGTAAATCGTGCTTTGATATCATGCCATCGTGTGGAGAAATCCGCATCCCCGGAAGGCAAAGTCCAGATGCAATGCAGGTGATCGGGCAAAAGAACGATGGCCTCAATGATAAATGGCCGGCGTTGGCGGGCAACCTTGAACACCTCCCGAAGGTTGTCAATGTTTTCGGTCAAGAGTTTCCGGCGGCGTTACAGCAGCGTGAATGTGAAGAAGACGTTCCGCCAGGAACAAAGGCGCGAATATATTGCGGCATACGTTAGGCCTAACCCGATTGTCCTATAGCAGTGAGGTATCTTGGTTCTGGGGGTGCGGTATGCTCAAATTTTTGAAAAATTTACTTTTTCAAGGAAACTTGTACTATCATGGCGTCGACGAGAGGGCTCGGCTTCAAGAATAGAAATTTTGAGGGATTTTTTCCAGGGAAAGAGGTACAAAAAACCATTTTTGGACTGCAATGGGCGAGAATTCGGCATATTCTCGGTCAAGATATGAATGGTAAAATTTCCTTAAGATAGTAAAATCCGGGCCAAAATCGCGTTGCCGTGAAAGAATAAACGGTTTCCAGGACGTAGATAATGGGCATGGGCATCCCGCTGGCTAGAATCAACATCAGGCGACTCCTTACGGGGTTGGGCCTGCTGGTGGTTCTATTGCTGGCGGCGGCCTTTGTGTTGGGTCTGCTGTCCTTGAAGCGCACCAGCGAGATTGTTTCTGAAGATTTTCAGCAACAACAACTGATCCTGGCCAAAACCACCGCCCACCAGATCGAAGATGGCCTGGAGTTTTTGCGGCGGGAGCTCAAGATCATCGACTATTCCCCGGCCATTCAATACCTGGAGAAAGTGGCCTGGGCCAACCTCATGCAGGTCAGTTTCAACGACCTCTCCAAATTGGGGGTAACCGCCATTGAGCGGATCGATATTGCGGGCGCCAATGGCGGCC
>JBEKDQ010000028.1:0-14798 GCA_050014275.1 Desulfobaccales bacterium
ACAGTTCCCCCTGTCGGGCCTGTAGAGGACTTTCACCTCCAAGTGGGTGCGCCCTGCCGGGCGCACCACCAATAAGGTGATCGCCGGAGGCGGCGTCCCCCTCTTCCGGTTCAACGTGGACGCCCAGGCCGGCGGGGTGGCCGACCTCACCCTGACCGCGGGAGCGGTGATCGGCACCTATCTCAACAAGTTCACGATGGGCGGCGGCCAGTTAGTCCGGATCATGCTGCACCCCAACCTGCCGCCGGGCACCATCATCTTCCGGTGCGAGCGGATTCCCTACCCCCTCACCGACGTCACCAACGTCATCCAGGTGAAGACCCGGAGGGAATACTACCAGATCGAATGGCCCCTCAAGACCCGGAAATGGGAAAACGGGGTCTATTACTCCGGCGTGCTCCAGAACTACTTTCCGCCGGCCTTCGGGGCGATTTTCAACATCGGCAACGGATAAAGACCGTTTACCGTTTCCCGTTTTCCGTGAAAGGCAAAGTCAAAGTCAAAGGCCCCATAGCAAAGACGGAAAACGGAAAACGGAAAACGGCAAACAGGAGGTGGCATCATGGTGCGACTAAAGGCCGACCCCAACGCGGGCGGCGTGAGCTACAAGGGCAAGGAATATCCCGTGGTCAAAGGGTTCATAGAAGTGCCCGACGAGGCCGCCGGGGAGCTGCTGGGCTTCGGCTGGGGGTTTACCCTGGCCAGGTCGCAGCCGGCGCCTGATGCGGACCAGAAGCAGCCGGGTGAGGAAGCTGCGCTGGAAGGGAAAGGTAAAAAGTAGGGGCGGCTTTCAAAGCCGCCCCTACAGCGGCGGGATGCGCTTCGCTTTCCCGCCTTACAGCCGCCCGGCAACAATGTAGGGTGCGCACTGCGCACCACGTAAGAGGAGCACCAAAGATGGCTGAATTGGCCCCGGAAGCGAAAAGGGCGATCCATGCGGATAAGTACGGCAAAGCCGACCCGGTGAAGAAGTGCACCGAGATCATCCAGGCGGCGCTTGCGGAATACGGCTGTAGTTTTCAGGTGATCATGGTCCCCCAAGTGACGGTTGTAAAAGCAGGGGTCAGGGGCCAGGGATCAGAAAGTCAGGGATCAGGGATTAGGGACCAGGGGCCAGCGAAAAACTAACCCCAAGCCCCTAACCCCTATCCCCTGGAGGTTCTAAATGGATCTCACCACACTGGCCAACGCCAAGCAATGGCTCGGGATCAGCAGCGAAACCGACGACGCGTTGCTGACGCGCCTGATCACCGCGGCCAGCTTCTTCATCGAGACCTACCTGAGCCGGCGCCTGGGCAGCCAGACCTATGCCGAGATCAGGGACGGCCACGGCGGCCAGGTCATGACATTTCGGGAATACCCGGTGACCGCGGTGTCCTGGGTCGCGGTGAACGGCGTTTCCATCCCCCTGGCGCCGGACACCGTGACCCCGGGCTACCGCTTCACCCGGACCCAGATCATCTTGCAGGGCCATCGCTTCATCCAGGGCTGGGGCAACGTCACCCTGAACTACACCGCGGGCTATGGGCCGCCCACCGGCGGCTGGTTTGAGGACGCCTGGCTTACCGCCGGGGAGGGGGATGCGATCTTCCCCTTCGACCTGGAGCAGGCGTGCATCGAACTAATCTCCTGGCGCTACAATGAGCGCCAGCACATCGGCCAGAGCGGCAAATCCCTGGAAGGGGCCAACGTCACCTACAGCGTCCAGGACCTGCCCCCGGACGTCAAAACGGTGCTGGACCGTTACCGGCGCGTGGCACTGGTGTAGGGTGCGCACTGCGCACCAGTTTTCGGTTTCCAGTTTTCGGTTTTCGGTGAGAGTCAAAAGCAAAGTCAAAAGGGAAATTTAAGGCAAGGGGCAAAAGGGAACGTCTAATGAAACCAAAACTTGAGCTCATCAGACCCAGCGGCGGTATCGGCCACGGATGGATTTGGAACATGCGGAAGCTTGCCAAGGTTCTGGGCATTGAGGAAATTCCCTGGAAGAAGATTATCGCACTCCTTCATCCGCAGCTAACCGGGGATAATTAAGGAAGGCAAAAGGCAAAAAGTAAAAGGCAAAATATTTTTACTTTTTACTTTTGACTTTTTACTTCCCCGGAGGGGCAAACGCATGATTAAAGCCTGGATTGTAGGGACCGAAAGAGTGATCGGCCGCCTGGACCAGACCCCGGGCAAGGTGGCCGCGGCGCTGCGCCGGGCGGTGGAGGCCGAGGCCATCAAATTGACCGCCTACGTCAAGGAGTAGAAGCTCAGCGGGCAGGCGTTGAAGACGCAAACCGGCACCCTCCAGCGCAGCATCAATTATCAACTCCAGGATGAAGGCGACCGAATCGCAGCCACGGTGGGCACCAACCTGGTCTATGCCGCCATCCACGAATATGGGGGCACCACCCGGGCCCACGTCATCGAGGCGAGCAAGGGCAAGACCCTGGCCTTCCAGATGGGAGGCCAGGACGTGTTCTTCAAACGGGTCAATCATCCGGGCTCGCACATGCCGGAGCGCTCCTTCCTCCGCTCCTCCCTGGAGGAGAACGCCGGCAGTATCCGGGCCGCCATCGAGGCCGCGGTGGCCGAGGGGATTAAGGGTTAGGGGTTGTAGGGGCGGCGTCCCGCCGCCCAGGGCGGGGAAACCCCGCCCCTACAGAGGCAATTATGAATCGAGAAGCCATTTATAGCGCACTATTTGCCCTTTTGTCCGCCATCCCGGGGATCGTCACCTTCAGCCGCCGGGTACGCCACTGGACCGACGTGCCGCCGGTGGAGCAGCCGGCCCTGATCCAGGAGCAGTTTGAAGAGAGCGCCCGGTACGTAGGCCGGGCCTTCCCGGCCAAATGGACCCTGAGCCTCAACCTGGCCCTCTACGTCAACGTGGGCAACGATCAGCAGGCCGCCCCCTCACAAACCCTCAACCCCCTCCTGGACGCGGTGCTGGCCGCGCTGATGCCCCCCCCGGGCCAGGAGGAGCAGACCTTAGGCGGCCTCGTTTCCCATTGCCGGCTCAGCGGCAAGGTGCTCATCGCCGAGGGAGGGTCCCTGGGCCCCCAGGCCGCGGCCCTGATCCCGGTGGAGATAGTGGTGTCTTGAAAAAGCAGGGATCAGGGACCAGGGACAAACCCCTAATCCCTAATCCCTAACCCCTAACCCCTGATTTTACAGGAGGTTAATATGGCCGACGAATCGCAGGAAAAACCCAAAGAACAGCCCGCGCCGCAACCGGCGCCTGCGCCTGCGCCCGGATCCGCGGCCGTCTTGCTGGTGGAGCGCTGGTGGCAGGATTGGTTCCCTAATTCCCCGGTGAGCCGGGACTCGGCTGCCTGGAACCACGCCTACCAGGCCAAGGAAAATCTTAAAGACAGGTTGAAAAAGCAGGGATCAGGGGTCAGGGATTAGGGACCAGGAAAAAGCAGGGATCAGGGATCAGGGACCAGGAACTAACCCCTAATCCCTAACCCCTATCCCCTGCCTCTAACCCCTAACCCCTGATCTCTAACCCCTAACCCCTGATTTTACAGGAGGTCATCATGCCCAAACAATTCTTCTTCGGGGCCGGGACCCTTTACGGGCTGGACAATTCCACCCCCACTCCCACCCCCGTCAAATTCGGCACCTTGCAGGACGTCTCGGTGGAATTCTCCGCGGACGTCAAGGAGCTTTACGGCGCCAACCAGTTTCCCGTCCACATCGGCCGGGGCAAGAACAAGATCACCTGCAAGGCCAAGCTGGGCCAGATGCAGGGCGCCATGCTCAACACCCTCTATTTTGGGCTGCCCCTGGCCGTCGGCGAGCTGCTCGAAGCCCTCGGCGAAGCGCAGCAGATCCCGGCCGCTACGCCTTACACGGTCACCGTGGCCAACTCCGCCCATTTCGCCCAGGACCTGGGGATGGTCTACGCCGCCGGCGGCGCCCCCCTGACCCAGGTGCCCAGCGCCCCCGTGGCCGGGCAATACAGCGTGGGCGCCGGCGGGGTCTACACCTTTGCCGCGGCCGATGCAGGCAAGGCCATCCTCATCGACTACCTTTATCGCTCGCCCACCACTGGGGGAACCATCGCCATCAGCAATCAGCCGATGGGCCTGGCGCCCACCTTCAAGGCGGTCCTGACCGGCGTCACCGACGGCAAGACCATGACCCTGATCCTCAACCAGTGCATCAGCAGCAAATTGACGCTGCCCACCAAGAACGAGGATCACCTGATCGTGGAATTCGACTTTTCGGCGATGGCGGACGACAACGACCAGGTGGGAACGCTGACGGTGACGGAGTAAAGACAGGGATCAAGGACCAGGGACCAGGGATAAGGTTTTACTAACCCCTATTCCCTAATCCCTAACCCCTGCTCCTAAGGGGAGTTAATGATGGAAGAAAGGCACTTGCTTGACGGCGTCCCCCTGCGTCTCGGGGGGCAGGACTACATCCTGCCGCCCCTCAACCTGGCGGCCCTGGAGAAATACTGGCCGGTGATCGAGTCCTGGGGCGAGCCGCCGGCATCACTGGTGCAGCGCCTCTCCGAGGCGGCGGAGTTGCTGCACGCGGCGCTTTTGCGCAATTATCCGGAGCTCACCCTGGCCGAGGTCAAGGAGGGCCTGGACCTGGCCTCGTTTCCGGCCATCCTGCCCCAGCTCCTAGAGGTGAGCGGCCTGACTCGGCGCCCCCCGGGGGAACCGCAGGCGGGGAGCGTCCCGATTGGGGCTACCTCTATGCCCGGGTAATCAGCCTCACCGGCTGGACCTGGGAATACGTCGGGCAGCAACTGACGCTGCCCCGCCTTTACGAGATGCAGCGCTACTGGGAGCAGCACCCCCCGGTGGGTGACCTGGTGGCCGCCTACTTGGGATACCAGGGGCCGAAAACCGAAAACCGAAAACCGGCCCTTATGGATCGCCCGAGGAGCTGATGGCCGCCTTCGGCAGCGTCGGAGGCAAGATTAAAAGATAGCTGTCAGCTATCAGCTATCAGCTAAGGCAAAAGAAAAATCAAAAGGCTACCCCAAGAATATGGGGCCGATTTAACAAAATTGAAAAGTGCAGAGCAGTTCGCGGATCTCAAGAATTTTCCAAAATGTAAAGATGACAATTAGGTTTTGCTTTTAGCTGATCGCTGAAAGCTGACCACTGAAAGCTGACTTTATGGCTGATGACTCCCAAATCGAAGTTCTCATAAGCGCCCAAGCCGACGCATTGAAAGACGGCATGGAGCAGGCCAAGGCCGCGGTGAGCGACGCCACCGCCGAAATGAAGGCCTCCCTGGAGCAGGTATCGGCGGCGAGCGCCGTCAGCGCCTCTTCCATCATAGAGTCCATGAAGCGGGGCGGGGGGGGCGGCGGCGGCGGCCGGATGGAGGAATGGCGGCAGGAATTGGAGGAGATCAAGGAAGAGGGAAACCTCCTGGATCAATCCAAGGCCCAGGAGCGCGCCTTCTGGCAGGAGAAGCTGGCCCTCTGCCAGGAAGGCTCCGCCGAATACCTCCAGGTGAAGCACCGGCTCTACGAGCTGGACGTGGCCGACGCCAAACAAGCGGTGCAGCTGCAAATCGCCGCCATCAAACAACAGCAGGCCAGCGACAAGGGAAACTCGGCCCAGCGCCTGGCCGATCAGGACCGCATCGTCGCCCTCAATCTCCAGTATTACGGCAAGGATTCCATGAATTATCAAAACGCCGTCCTGGAGAAAAAGAAGATGCAGGCGGACGCCGACAAGAGCGACCGGGAGCTGGCCGAACAGAAGCTGCAAAACTCCCTGAAACTGGCTCAGATGGATGTGGAGGCCCAGAGGGAGAAATTACGCCAGGAAAAATCCCTCGGCATAATCTCCGCCAGCGAGGAGCTCGCCCAGCTCAAGACCCTGAAAGAGCAGGAGCTCGCCCTGGAGAAGCAAAATTTCGAGCAGCGCCAGACCATCTGGGCCCAATACCCCAAGAAGATGGCCGAGATCCAGCAAGAAGTCCTGGTCGCCGAAAAGAAGAACGCCCTCGAAATCCAGAAGTCCGAGGCCCAGGCGGCCCAGGCCGTGGAAGATAAGTGGAAGGCGGCCCTGGCCCCCATCGATTCGGCTATGGACACCGCCATCAACGGCATGATCCAGGGCACCCAAAACATGCAAAAGATGCTCGACCATATCCTCTCGGGCATCCTCATCTCCTATCTCAACCTGGCCGCCAAGAGCCTGCAGAACTGGATCGCCACTGAGGCGGCCAAGCTGCTGTCCACCCAAACCACCTCCGCCCAGGTGGTCGCCGCGGAAACCGCGGCCGCCCCGGAGGCCGACGCGGCCCAGGCCCTCCAGGACATTCAGGCGATCAGCGGCTCCGCGGCCCAGGGCGCCGCGGCCGCCTATGCGGCGATGGCCGGCATCCCGGTGGTGGGGCCGGAAATGGGGGCGGAGGCCGCGGCCCAAACCTATGCGGCCATCATGGCCTTCGCGGGGATGGTCCCCGCCGCGGCCGGCGGCTGGGACGTGCCCGCCGACTCCCTGGCCTACCTCCACAAACAGGAGATGGTCCTCCCCGCCTCCCTGGCCGAGGGGGTGCGGGGCCTGGTGGCCGGAGGCGGCAAGGACGCCGGCGGGGGCGACACCCACGTCCACTTCAATTTCGGCGGCTCAATGGATCGGAGCTGGTTTAAAAACAACCGGGCCCACATCATGGAGGCCATCAAGTCCGGAGTGCGGGATGGCCGGCGCTTTAAATGATGTCCCGGTGGGGCGGGTCTCCGTGGCCGCCAAAATTAACGTACATGTTACCAGTTCCCAGTTACCAGTTCCCGGTTCCCAGTGCCTTTTCTGATAACTGGCAACTGGTAACTGGGAACTACGTAAGGCTTTGTTATGAGTAACGCCATCTTCCCCATGCTCCGGGGCTTCACCTACCCGGTCATCAAAAAGCCCCTCTTCTCCACCCTTACCCAGGAGTCGGTGAGCGGCATCAAGAAGCGCATCGCCAATTGGGTTTATCCCCGTTGGCAGTATGAGATCCCGGTGGAATTCCTGCTGGACGGCCAGGGCGGCGTCGAGGATCTCAAGACCCTGGTGGGCTTCTTCCTGGCCCGGCAGGGGAGCTTCGATTCCTTTTTATTTGATGATCCGGACGACGATTTCATTGCCGGCCAGGAGCTGGGGATCGGAGACGGGACGACCACCGCCTGGCAACTGGTCCGGACCTACGGCGGCTTTGCCGAGCCTATTTATAACCCCAAGAGCGATCCGGCCCCGGTCGTCTATCTCAACGGCGCGGTCCAGGACCCCTCGACTTACGCCGTCGGCTACACCGACTCGGGGCTGCTCACCTTCACCGCGGCCCCGGCCGCGGGCGCGGTCATCACCGCGGACTTCGGCTACTACCGGCGCTGCATCTTCCAGGAGGATTTAAGCGAGTTCGACAAGTTTATGAACCAACTCTGGGAGCACAAGGGTCTCAAGATCGAGACCGTTAAATGATGTGTAGGGTGCGCACTGCGCACCATGAGGAATGCATAATGATTTATCTATTGTGCTATATGGCCGGCGGCCTTACCGGCTTTGTCCTGGCCGCCATGCTGGGGGCCAACGCCGACGCCGACTACCGCGACTTCCTGCGGCGCCAGATTGAGCAAGAGATTCTGGAGCGCGATTACGGAACCCTGGATTCGCCTTTGACTTTCACGGAAAACGGAAAACGGAAAACTGGAAACGCTCCCTTATGAAAACCGCCTCCCCAACCCTGGTCGCTCTCCTCCGCAGCCGGGCCCCCATCCTGGCCTTCGACCTCTATCAATTCACGCTGCCCGGCGACACGGTGCTCTATTACGGCACCGCCGACGTGCCCATCGTCTATAACGGCAACACCTATGGCGGCTCCGTGCGCTTCGACCGCTCCCAGATCGATCTGAAGGCAGGCCTGGAGGCGGACAGCCTTACGGTCAAGGCTTACGCCAGCCCTACCGATCTGGTGAACGGCGTCCCCTTCCATCAATTCCTGCGCCAGGGCGGCTTCGACAACGCCTATCTGCTGCTGCAACGGGCCTATTATCCGGCCCCGGGCGGCCAGGCGATGGGTCCCCCCACCGGCGTCGTCTGGCTCTTCTCCGGCCTGGTCACCGAGGTCATCACCGGCGGCCTCAAGGCCCAGATCAAGATAGATTCGCACCTCTACACCCTGGACCTGAAGATCCCCCGCAACCTCTACCAGCACCTCTGCAACCATGTCCTCTACGGCCAGGGCTGCGGGCTGAACGGGGCCAATTATGCGGTCGCCGGAACGGCGCAAGCCGGGAGCACCATCTTTCAGATAGTTGCTAACCTGGTGGCGCAGGCGTCTCTGCCTGCGCCCCTGCCGGCAAACTATTTTGGCCTGGGGAAGCTCCAATTCACTTCCGGGGCGCTCCAGGGGACCTGGATCGGCATCCAGACCCAGGTGGTCGCGGGGGGCACCGTGACCTTCATTTTAACGCCGCCCCTTCTGGCCGCGGCGGCCCCGGGCGACGCCTTCACCGCGTGGCCCGGCTGCGACCGGGCGCTCAGCACTTGCCAGAACAAGTTTAATAATGTGGGCAACTTCCGGGGCTTTCCCTGGATTCCAGTGCCGGAAACCGCGGATTAAAGAATAGGGGTTAGGGATTAGGGATTAGGGGTTAGAAAACCCTGAACCCTGAACCCTGAACCCTGAGGTTAAATATGACCATTCTCGAAGCAGCCCAGCGCCAGGCGGTCCTCTCACTCGCGGAGTCCTGGGTCGGCACGCCCTTCCATCACCAGGGCCGGGTCAAGGGCCGCCAGGGCGGCGTCGATTGCGCCATGCTGCTCCTGGAGGTCTTTTTGAGTGCCGGGGTCATTGACGCCAAACGAGCCCAGCGGCGCTTCTCCTACTCCCAGCAATGGCACCTGCACCGGGAGCAGGAGCGCTATCTGGAGATGGTCCGGAGTCTCGGTTGCCGGGAGATCACCACCCCCTTGCACGGTGACATCGCGGTCTGGAAGATCGGCCGGGCCTATTCCCACGGGGCCATCGTGCTCCTGTGGCCCTGCATCATCCATGCCGCGGCCGCGCCCATCGGCGCCTGTGTCCTGGACAATGCCTACTCCTCGGCCCTGAACCTTAACCAATATCCGGTGAAGTTCTTCACCGCATGGCCCGAAAAAGCAGGGATTAGGGATCAGGGACTAACCCCTAATCCCTGATTTAAGTTTTGTATATCAAAAATAAACATACTGGAGAGAAAAAATGGGTAAGGAAACCGGCACCGTCAAATGGTTCAATGACGCCAGGGGCTACGGCTTCATCAGCCGCCCCGATCAGGACGATATCTTCGTCCACTACACCGCCATCGAGGGGGACGGCTACAAGAACCTGGTCGAAGGCCAGGAGGTAGAGTTCGAGGTGACCGAGGGCAAAAAGGGCCTCCAGGCCATCAATGTAAGTAAAAGATAGCTGTCAGCTTTCAGCAGCAGGGGCGGGTTTAAAACCCGCCTCTACGCCCAAGCAAAACCTTTGCCTTTGCTTTTAACCGAAAACCGAAAATAGGCCTTTATGTCCGGATTGATGGGCGACTCCGCCGCGGGCACCAGCGGCCGCACCGCGGCCAAAACCAGCACCCTCCAGGCCTCCTACCGGGTCACCACCGCGGTGGAGGGCCTGGCGATCCCCCTCTTCTATGGCCGCAACCGCCTCCAGCCCAACATCTTCTTCACCTGGAGCTGGCAGCCCATCGCCCAGGCCGCCCCCTCCCAGAGCATGGGCAAAGGCGGCTCCAAGCCCTCCGGAGGCACCCAATATGTTTACACCATCTGGGCCCTGTTGGGCCTCTGCGAAGGCGTCGTCGCCGCCATCGGGCGCAACTGGAGCGACAAGAACCGGGGCTACCTGTTCAGCGCCGTAGGCCTGGCCTCCGGCGCCCGGCCCCAGGCCCCGGTCCCCGAGCTGCTGAGCGGCGCGCCCCTCCAGGCCCTCGGTTATTACGGCACCGCCTTCTATCACGGCACTATCTATCTCGGCAGCGGCAACTCCTTTCCCAACCTCTCCTTTGAGTGCTATGGGCCGCTCCCCTACACGGTCACCAAAACCGTGACCGGCGAATCCTACGCGTTGCCGGGCCCCCAGTATGGCACCTCTGTGGTAGATCTTCCGAATCCCATCCAGGCGCAGGTGCCGGCTGGAGTATTGATCCTCAGTCAGACCCTTTATCTTGATTATAATGGCATCTCCACCCAAGTATCCTATGAACAGGCGGTCGCCCAACAGCAAGCCCTGGAAGGAGGGGAGGGTCTTCCCGGATGGGGGGAAGAATTGACTATCGAATTCAGCTATGCTCCCCCCGTCTACCCATATTCTGCTTCCTGCCTCGGGACCTGCACCGAGGAATACACCCTCCCCGACGATAATCCGGTCTATGTGGTCAACGACGACCTCTGGTCCGGAGACGCCGGCGTCACCCTGGCCGGCGTCCCCCTCACCCCGATTCCTTATTCCCAGCCCAATCCCATCTATCCCCCCGCGGTGGGCCCCGGGCAATATACCTGCTTCGCCAGCACTTACTGGTTCAACCCCCTGGATGCGAGCCAGAACCCCGGCGACCTGGTGATCACCTATTATTGCGCCATGCCCGCCGGCGCCACCATCTCCCCCAGCGGCTGCGTCTGGACCGAAGACAATGGTGTCGCCTATGCCGGTGGGGCTCCCCTCACGGCGGTCGCCGGCACCCCCGGAGCCGGCCAATACAACGTCGCCGGCGGCATCTATACCTTCTCCGGCTGGGATTCCGGCCGCACCGTCGTCATCGCTTACACCTACAACATCTTGTACGACTCCAACCCGGCCGATTTCCTCCCGGACCTCCTTACCAATCCCGATTACGGCGCCGGCTTCGACCCCACCAAAATCGGCGATCTCAGCCAGTTTTCCGACTACTGCCTGGCCAACGATTTCCTCTTATCTCCCCTTCTCGACGAGCAGCAGGAGGCCCGGGAGCAGGTCGCCGACATCCTCAAACTCCTCAACACCCAAGTCGTCTGGAGCGAAGACCAGCTCAAATTCATTCCGCTGGGGGACCAGGTCGTCACCAGCGCCAAGACCGGCGTCACCTTCACCCCGGATCTCACGCCGGTCCTCGACCTTACTGAAGACGATTTTCAGGAGGACGGCGACAACGACCCCATCCAGATCACCCGCAATCCCCAGGTCGACGCCTATAACCAGGTGCAGCTCGAATACCTGGACCGCTACGCCGATTACAACACCACCATCGTGGTCGCCAACAACCAGGCGGCCCAGGACGTTTACGGCCTGCGGCCCGCGGACGTCGTCATGGCCCACGCCGTCACCGACCCCGACACGGCCTTGGGGGTGGCCGCCAACATCCTCCAGTATTGCCTCTACGCCCGGAACACCTACCAGTTCAAGCTGGGCGTCATCGCCAATATTCTGGAGCCCGGCGACTGGATCACCCTCACCAGCCCGCGCCTGGGGCTGAATCAGCTGCCCGTCCGGGTCACCGAGATCTCCGAAGACGACTCCATGACCTCCACGGTCACGGCCCTGGAATGGCCCATCGGCACGGCCCAGGCCCCCAGCTTCCCCAGCCCGAAGCGTTCGCCTCAGGTCCCCAATTACAACGCCGCCCCCGGGGACTGCAATGCGCCGGTCATCTTCGAGCCGCCCCTGGGCCTCGTTGAAAACCTGGAAGTCTGGATGGCGGTGAGCGGGGGCCCCAACTGGGGCGGCTGTGAGATTTGGGCGTCGCTGGATGCTGCCACTTACCAGCAGGCGGGCGCCGCCCCCACCCCGGCGCGCACCGGTTTTCTTATCAACCCGCTCCCCGCGTCGCCCGATCCCGATACCACCGATGTGCTGGCAGTGGATCTCACCGAGTCCAGAGGGGTGCTGCTCTCCGCCTCCCTGGCGGCCGCAAACGCCCTGACGACCCTGTGCTACCTGGCCGGGGGAGGAGCCAACCCCCCGGAGTTTGTCGCCTATGAAAATGCCCAACTTGTCAGCACCAGCAAATACAACCTGAGTTACTTGCGCCGGGGCTGCTACGGCTACACCGGAGTTGGGGGGACCGCACATGCGGCCGGCGAGCGCTTCGCCCGCCTGGACGGCGCCGTCTTTAAAATGCCCTTTACTGTCAACCAGATCGGCCAGACCATCTATCTCAAGTTCCTCTCTTACAACCTGGTGGGCGCCGCGGGACAGAGCCTGGCTGACGTAGAGGCTTACCAATATCAGATCCAAGGGAGCGCCCTTACCTCGCCGCTTCCGGATATTACCGGCCTGGTATCGCTCTACCAGAATAACCAGCAATATCTCCAATGGACCACCATCACGCCTTCCCAGGACCAGCGCTATTCGGATATCAATTACGAAATCCGCCTGGGCGCCGGTTGGGCCACCGCTCAAATCCTCGGATATGTCAGCGACCCATCCTTTCTGGTTACGCAGCCCGGCACCTATTGGGTGGCGGCCCATTACGCCAGCAACGGCGTCACCCTGGCCTATTCCGCCATTCCCGCGGAGATCGTGGTGAGCGGCTCGCTGGTGCTCAATAACCTGGTGACCCGGGATGAAGCCGCCGAGTCCTGGCCCGGCACGCTCACCGGCCTCCAGGTGAGCGGCGGCGATCTGGCGCTGGGGGTGGGGCAGAGCGCGGGTTATTACACCATCCCGGCCAGCGAGATTCCGGATCTGGGCGCGGCCCAGGCCGCGGTGCTCACCGGGGCGCTGGGCTTCGCCAACGTGGCGCCCGGCGCCTCTTTCGACGCCGCCCCCGACCTGGACGCCATCCCGGACGTGAATCAATACGGCGCCGGCCCGGGCGGCGATTTTGATTTGGCGCCCGACGTGGACGCGGTCCCCGACTTCGACCAGGCCGGGGGCACGCTGGCCCAGACCGCCCAGATCCAGGTGCAGTTCTCCCAGGACGGCAGCACCTGGGGGGACTGGCAGAATTTTATCCCCGGGACCTACATGTTCCGGATGGTGAATTTCCGGCTGAGCTTGGCAAGCATGGTCCAGGGCGGCGTCACCTTATCGCCCCTGGTTTCGGCCTTCGCCTGGTCAGTGGAAATGCCGGACCGGATAGTGCAGGTCGGCAGCGTCTCTTGCCCCGCCACGGGGCTGCCCATTACCTTCACCCCGGCCTTTCAGATCACCCCCTCCCTGGCGGTGACGATACTGAATGCCCAGGCCGGAGATGTGATAACCTTTCCCACGGCCATCGGGCCGAGTGGGGGCGCCATTGAAATCATGAATGGTGGTGCTGGCGTAGTTCGGGATATCAGCTACATCGCCCACGGGTATTAATGTAGGACGGGAAAGCGCAGCGCCTCCCGCCATTAACTTCCGGGAAGGAGAATTCGCCATGAAAAAACTAGCAATCATCAGTCTCATCGCTTTAATATTAAACGGTTTCTTTTGGCTGGCCACAATTGCCTTTGCCTCCCAAAACTCCCTGATCGTCCCGGACGGCACCGGGGCCTCGGTGCGCGCCGGGTTCAACGACGCCATCGACACCCTGAACACTATCAATTCCGGCCCCTCGGCGCCCACCACCACCGAAGCCTATATGCTCTGGGCCGACACCACCAACGGCCTCCTGAAACAGAGGGACGCGGCCAACGCCACCTGGATCGTCCTGGGGACACTAGGCGCCACCAACTTGGGTTTGCAGCCTGCCTTCACCAGCCAAATTGCAAATTACTTTTACGCTGCCCCTAATGGCTCCGCAGGGGTGCCGTCTTTCAGGGCCATAGTTCCAGCTGATATCCCGACCCTTAACCAGAACACCTCTGGCACGGCTGCCAACCTCTCAGGCACCCCGTCCCTCCCCAACGGCGCCACGGCCACCACGCAGACAGCCGGAGATAATTCTACCAAGCTGGCGACCACGGCTTATGTGGCGACTGCGGTTTCAGGCTCTGGGGGTGGTCAAGGCATCCCTCACGGGATGCAGCTATTCACCTCCTCCGGCACCTGGACATTACCCTCTGGGATAACCAAAGCCTGGGTGATATGTGTCGGCGGGGGTGGCGGCAGTGGCGGCAGCGGCACTGGTACTCCTGGCCCTGGTGGCCCAGGTGGTTATGCAGAGGGAATCATTGCGGTTACAGGTAATGTGACGGTTACTGTTGGTGGTGGTGGTGCTGGCAACCTCTCCGGCAACGGCAACGGCAACGGCGGCGGCACAAGCTCATTTGCCGGCTTTACCACAATATCTGCAAGTGGCGGTGGGGGTGGTAACGCATCCGGCGGCTACGGCAGCAGCGGGTCTGGTTCCGGCGGTTCCGTAAATACATGTTTGGGGGCACCGTATCTTGGCGGAGCCGGCACTGGTGGCTCTAATGGGGGCAACGGCACCGGCGGCGCAGTCCTCGTTACCTGGTAGGGCTGCGGCCCACCTAATGCAGGGGCGGCGTTCCGCCGCCCGGGCGGGGAGACCCCGCCCCTACGGCCTTTTATAGGGAAAACGGAGGATTTATGAACTTCTGGCAAAAAATCTGGTCCGATCCCAAGACCACCATCCCCGGGATCATCGCCGCCGTCCTGAGCACCCTGGTGGCCTTTGGCGTCATCACCCCGGCTGAGTCCAGCCCCCTGCAAACGACCTTGACCGCCACCCTCGGTGGCATCGTCGCCCTGCTGGGCCTCTTCAGCAACTGGCCGACATAGGGGCGGGTGTAAGGGCGGGTTTAAAACCCGCCCCTACTACTACTACGTTAAGTCTTGACAAGCATTCTCTAATATGCGAGCCTGGGTCGCATGGACAGAGAAGAATTGCTTGAGGCCCGAGGTCGCCTGGAGGCTTTTCTTGAGCTGTTGTTGCCCTTGTTGGG